>NZ_JAVLBO010000019.1:0-28623 GCF_031581085.1 Pontimonas sp. | reverse complement strand
AGCGTCGCTTTCAGAACGCTCAGGGTGAGCAGACCCACCACCTCATCGACTCTCATCGCGGTGAAAGCCTGGAATCGGAGTCACTGTCGGTCACGGTGCTCGCCCCGACCGCTTGGCAGGCCGAGGCGATGACCAAAGTGGGTTTTCACAAGAGCCCAGCCGAATTTCTTCACCTCGCGAGGCGTAAAGGGTTGCGCGCCGGGGTCTTTAGCGCAGACGGCTCGTGGACACGGTCGTCGGATTGGCCGGAATATCGTGCTTGATTTCTCGGAGCCGTCTGTCTGGTGGTTCGTGACCCGCTCGAGCGCGATTGTGGGCTGGGTTTTTCTGACCCTCTCGGTCTTGTGGGGAATCCTCTTGAAGACCCGAATTTTGCGCGGTGCGGACAACCCGGAATGGCTGAAGGTCGTCCATCGCTTTATTTCCGGACTGGCGATGCTCATGGTTCTTACCCACATGGTGTCGCTCTACTTGGATTCGTTCATCGAATTTACGGTTGCTGACCTTTTAATCCCCTTTTCCTCCGAGTTTGAGCCGTGGGGGGTGGCCCTGGGCATTATTGGCATGTGGGCCATGGTGTTGGTCTGGCTCACATCGATGGCCATGCAGTGGATTCCGCAGCCGGTGTGGAAGGCCGTCCATTTTGCGAGCTACGTGAGTGTTTTTGCGGTGGCTTTGCACTCCGGAATGGTGGGTACCGATGTGGGGACGCCCTGGTACACGGCACTGTCTGTCGTTCTCATCACGGCTGCGACGTTCGCGGGGATCATTCGCGTTATTCTCACTCGCCGCTCCCCAGCGCCTGCCACGAAGGCCAGCCAGGCCACTGAGTCTCCCGCGGAGGTGTCGACACCGCGCCCATCGGTCAACTCTTCTGACCCCACGGGTCGCATCACGTGTCGAGTCGCGACGCGTCGCCAACCAGCGACAGACGTTGTCGAGCTCACGCTGACGCCCATTGATCAGGACGTCGAAATGGAATGGGAGGCCGGAGCACACATCACTGTTCATCTGGGTAACGGGCTGGAGAGGCAATACTCACTCACCGGTGACCCAGCAGATTCGCGCTCACTGACTATTGCCGTTCTCAACACTCATGGACCTGGTGGGGGAAGTCAGTGGATTCACGAGCACTTGCGGGTCGGGACAGAACTGGACATTGATCCACCCATCCAGGCCTTCGCGCTCAAGCCCGCCCACCGCTACCAATTTGTCGCCAGTGGGATCGGAATCACCCCCATTCGCGCCATGCTGGCGTCCCTCCCCGCCACTCGAGACTGGCAGTTGCTGTATTTGGGACGCGAGCGTGACCAGATGGCCTATCTCGACCAGCTGGAAGCGGACTACCCCTCGAAGGTGACGGTGTGGGTCTCTGGTGAGCGCGGGGGTCGGGCTCCGCTGGATGAACTTCTCGATTCGAAGGCCCAAATATATGCGTGTGGCTCGGAGGGTTTATTGAACACACTGGAGCACGAAGTCGACTCGTCCCGGCTCCATGTGGAGCGCTTTATTCCCGTGGACCGCAGCGGCGAGCACACGTCACACGCGCTGTCCGTGGAGTGGGAGCCCACCGGGCAGCAGGTGGAGGTCGGGCCCGACCAGACCATACTCGACGGCTTGGAAAGCCTCGGGGTGGACCTGATGGCTTCCTGTCGCCGTGGTGTGTGTGGCAGTTGCGAGCTTTCGGTAGTGAAGGGAGCGCCCGCACACCTCGACTCGGTGATGGCCGATGAGGATAAAGACGAACTGGGAATTATGTATCCGTGTGTCTCGAGAGCGTCCACCGATTACCTCACGGTGAGTCCCAGCTAGCGCATAAACAACCTGGTGTTTTGCGCTTCCAGGTCGGCGTAGTGCTGAGCAGCTTGGCCGAGGGTCTGGGTGAGGGAGACCAGCTGGGCTTCGACCTGGGCGTGGGTGGCCTTCCATTCGCCAAGCACCTGTTGAAACGCCAGCGAGGCACTGCCACTCCACGACGACTGCAGGGACTGGAGTTGGCTGGTCAGTGACGTGATCTCCCCCTGGACGCGGTTAATGGTGGCGTGGGCGTTGCTGGTGGCGGCGAGTACGGCTTCGCTGTCGACGTGGTAGCGGGTCATCATTCTCCTTGGTGGTGGCCGGGTGTGGCCAGGAGGATAAACCCGCGGTGTCTACGAGGTGGCCGGTGGCGAGTCTGTGTGAATGGGGGGTGGAAACTCCGGGCTCTGGACAATGGGTAATGCCACCTGGAAGGTCGCCCCACCGCCCGGTGTCTCGCTCACGGAAATGGTGCCGGCGTGTCGGGAGATGATGCTGGAGGCGATGGCGAGGCCTAAACCAGAACCACCGGTCTCCCTGGCCCTCGAGGTGTCGGCCCTCCAGAAGCGCTGAAAGATTTTCTTTCGAATCTGCTCGGGAATGCCCTCACCGTGGTCGATGACGCGAATGATGGCGCGTTCTGGATTGTGGCTGCGATCGACTTCCACCTCGACGGGCGAGCCCTCGGGACTAAAACGCAGGGCGTTTTGTAGAAGGTTGGCCAGTACCTGGCGCAGCTTGTTTTCATCCGCTTCGACCGTGGTCTCGTCCTCAGAGACCCCCGGGGCGAGTGACCAGCTGATGTCCCGCTCGGGCGCGATGGCCCCCGCATCGAGACTCTGGTCTTTGGCAATGTCGATCAGGCGCAGGCTTCGCAGATCCAACGGTTTGGATTCGTCGAGGCGCGCTAGCTCCAGCAGGTCGGTCACCAGCCGCGTCATTCGATCGGCTTCTTTTTCGATGCGCTCCATCGCCTGGGCCACGTCTTTTTTGCTGGTGATTGCTCCCATTCGGTAAAGCTCGGCGTAGCCGCGGACTGAGACCAGTGGTGTGCGAAGCTCGTGAGAGGCGTCGCCGATGAATCGGCGCATCTGATCGATCGTGTCGGCCCGGTCGGCGAAGGCCCGGTCGATTCGAGAGAGCATGGTGTTGAGCGAGCGGGTCAGTCGGCCCACCTCGGTGTTGGGGGTACTGCCGCCAAGGCGCTGTGAGAAATCTCCGCCGGCGAAACGCGCCGCGGTTTCTTCCACTTCGCGAAGCGGGCGGAAGGTGGTGCTCACCAAAATACGGGTGAGCGCGGCGCTTAAGACCACGACGACGAGGCTGAAGGCGAGAAAGACGGAGGCGAACGAGCCGACGACTTGGCGGGATTCTTCCAAGTCGATTCCGATCGCCAGCGTGGCCGGCAGCGTCCTGCCCGAGTCGGCGCTCACAATGTTGAGTCGATAGGTTTTTACCCGCCAACTCGTCTGCTGGTTTCTACTCTCCAGCGTGAAGGGTTCGCTCGCTTCACTGATGACCGCGAGGCTCAACCGCGAGACGTCTGGGCCGTAGTCGAAACTGTCCTCGTCGAGGTTGCTGGCCAACACCGAACCCGTCGCGCTGACGGCGGCGATAAAGAATTCGTTGGAGAGTCCGTCTGCACGAGCGCGATCAAAGTCGTTGAAGTCGAGGGTGTTCAGGATGCCCGGCAGTGCGGTGGCGGCGTCATCGATTTTGTCGTCGATTTGGGTGGTGAGGTAGCGCTCAATGCTCAGCACCGTGCCCACACCGATGACCATCAGCCCGACGGTCACCACAATGACGGTGACGCCGGTGATTTTGCTCCGCAGTGAGGTGGCGTGCCACCAGTTACTGAGTCGCTGGTACATGACCTGGCAGCCTGTGCGCTGTGGCGCCTAGGCCTTCGTTTTCAACATGTAGCCAAACCCGCGCTTTGTCTGAATGAGCGGTTCTTCGGTGAAGGGATCGAGTTTTCGCCTGAGGTAGGACACGTAGCTCTCGACAATGCCGGCGTCGCCGTTAAAGTCGTACTCCCACACGTGGTCGAGTATTTGCGCCTTGGAGAGCACGCGGTTGGGGTTCAGCATTAAGTAGCGAAGGAGTTTGAACTCGGTGGGGGAGAGCTCGACGGAGTTTCCTTTGACACTGACTTCGTGAGTGTCCTGGTCCATTTCCAGCTCGCCCACGCTGAGCGTGGCGTCGTCTTCTTCCTGCTGGGTGCGGCGCAGGATGGCGCGAATCCGGGCGACGATTTCATCGAGGCTGAAGGGCTTGGTGACGTAGTCGTCGCCACCGACGGTGAGTCCTTGGATTTTGTCTTCGGTGCTGTCTTTTGCGGTGAGGAAAAGGATGGGGCAGGTGTAGCCACTGGCGCGCAGGCGCTTGGTGACCCCGAAGCCGTTGATGTCGGGGAGCATGACATCCAGCAGGATCAGGTCGGGCTCTTCTTCCAGCACCGCCGAAATGGTTTGCGCCCCGGTCGCGACGGCTCGCACGGCGAAGCCCGCAAAGCGCAGGCTCGTGGTCAACAGGTCGCGAATGTTGGGTTCGTCGTCGACAATGAGAATTTTCGGTCCGTCAGCCATCCCTCTATTGTCTGACAGTTGCCTTGGTGATTTCTGAGTGCTACTGGTGAGTCGACAGGGCGTGCGGGAGGTCCTCCTGGCGCACAATGTCGTAGGCGTAGCCCTGTTCGGTGAGGAAGCGCTGGCGGTTCATCGCATAATCCTGATCGAGGGTGTCGCGGGTGACCACCGAGTAGAACACGGCCCTGCGCCCATCGGCCTTCGGCCGGACAATCCGCCCCAGGCGCTGCGCCTCTTCCTGCCTGGAACCAAAGGTTCCAGAAATCTGTATGGCGATCGACGCCTCCGGTAAATCGAGAGAGAAGTTCGCCACCTTCGAGACCACGAGTGTGCCGATCTCGCCGCGGCGGAAACCGCTAATGAGTTTCTCTCGCTCCGCCATCGGCGTCTCACCGGTCACCAACGGAACGTCCAAGCGCGTGGCGAGGCGCTCCAGTTGGTCCAAATACATGCCCATCACCAAGATGCGCTCGTCGGGGTGGGACTCGACGATGGTCTGGACGATGTCGTCTTTATCCGCCGAGGAACTGGCAAAGCGGTAGCGCTCCGCATCGGGCAGCGTGGCGTAGTGGATGCGCTGTTCTGGCTCCAACTCCAAGCGCACCTCCACGCAGTGGGCCGGGGCGAGGTAACCCTGTCGCTCCAGGTCTTTCCAGGCCGCGTCGTAGCGTTTCGGGCCGATCAAACTAAAGACATCGCCCTCGCGACCGTCCTCGCGAATGAGCGTTGCCGTGAGACCAAGCCGCCGGGTGGCTTGAAGCTCGGCGCTGAGTTGAAAGACGGGAGCAGGCAGCAGGTGGACTTCGTCGTAGACGACGAGGCCCCAGCGCTGCGCGCCCAGCAGGCCAATGTGTCGAAATTCGCCCTGGCGTTTGGCCGTCACGATCGAATAGGTCGCAATGGTCACCGGCTTGACCTCTTTCGCACTGCCCGAATACTCGCCGATATCGTCTTCGGTCAGCGACGTTCTGGCCAGTAACTCATCGCGCCACTGCCTGGCCGCCAAGGTATTGGTGACCAAGATCAGTGTCGCCTGATCCAGTGTCGCCATCACTCCGGCGCCCACCATCGTTTTTCCCGCACCACACGGCAGGCACACCACCCCGGAGCCCTGCTGCACAAACCGATCGACCGCGGCGATTTGGTAGTCGCGAAGCCCCCAGGAGGTGGTCTCGAGGGCAATGTCGCAGTGCTCGCCCTCCACGTAGCCGGCTAAGTCGGTGGCCGGCCAGCCGATGCGAAGCAACTCCTGCTTGAGTTTGCCCCGAGAGAGCGCCTCGATGACGAGCTCACCCTCGGGGGTGTGTCCGGCCAAAAGCGGAGCAATCTTTTTCGAGCCTTCGATTTCTCGCAGGATGGCGGGCTCGCCGCCGAGCAGCAGTTCCCCCTCGTCACTTCGGCGAAGCACCACCTGACCGCAGCGCCCCATCGCGTCGTTGATGTCGGCGATCACCGCGTCGGGCACCGGAAAACGTGAGTGGGCAGAGAGTGTTGCGATGATTTCTTCGCCGGTGTGGCCGGCGGCTTCGGCGTTCCAGAGAGTCAGGCGGGTGATGCGGTAGGTGTGGACGTGTTCGGGAGCGCGCTCTAAATCGGCAAAGACGGCAATGTCGTGCCGGGCTTCCTCAGCGCTGGGGTGTGCCAACTCAATGAGGACTGTTTTGTCGCTCTGGACAATTGCTGCACCGGACTCAACCACAATCGGCCAGTCTACGACTCGTCGCTGGCAGAGCCCCCGTGGTCAATCCAGACAATCTGTTTCACCGGAATGGTGCGCTCGACATCGGATCGGATATCGCGGGCGCGCAGGCGGCCATTTTGGACACTGCGGGGCTCGACCTGGAGAGTGGCGACCTGATCGCCCATGTTGACCCCGACCCGCACCGCCAACTTCTCGGAAATACACACCTCTAATGCCGGGAGGAACCACTGCGCGGGCGCGTCGGCTTGCTGCTGGTGCCACTGCTGGAGAAGTGCGCTGGCGTCTGCGCGGGACCACGCGCCACCGTGTGCGGCGAGGCGCAATACGACGTCTTGGCCCTCCACATCGAGGGGTTCACCCTGGGCGTCCAGCACGAGGTGGGGGTAGCCCTCGGCGAGGAGCAAGCGGTGCACGTGTTCCACACTCTGCCCACTGCTGAACTCGTTGCTGCCATGAGCCACTAACCCGAGCGACTGGAGCCTGCGATCTGCCGGAAGAAGTCCCTCGAGCACGGGATCGGCCACGGTGAGCCTGGAGCCGCCCTCGGCGATCTCCACCCTGATGGCCTCCGCCCGATCGAGGGTGTCGGACACGAGGTGTCCCACCGACCCGGCCAACCCGCCGGGAAGAGCGCCCTCGACAAACTCCCTCATCTCCCCCGGAGTCACCCCGCGTTGAAGCCCCGTCAATACCGTCGCCTGGTTGATCGTGAAACGCGGGGCAATACCGCCAGAAATCCAGTGTCCGATGCGCCGAAGCGTCGCCTCGACGGAAGAATCTAAGACGCCCGCCGCCACCACACTGTCTGGACCGTCCGGGTAGAGCTGGTGGAGCGGCTCGGGCAGTGCCCGCTGGAGGACCTCCTTAGTGTCACCCTGGGTGCTTAGCGCTGCGGCCAGTTCGCTCGGCTGCCCCCCGACCATCACCCCCACTCGGTGGGCGAGCTCGCTCCAGTGGTCCCACACCTCACGATCCACCAGGGGGTAGGCAACGAGTGGGTTGGTGCCACCGGCGGCTTGGTCCCCGAGAGCACGGGTGAACCAGGTAGGCGCTTGGCTCCACAGGGTGTGCACCAGGTGGCTCCAGCGCTCCACGAGCGCGCGCCGCCGCCACTGAATACCTTGTTCGCTGACGAGCCACTTCTGTCCGCGCTGACCGAGCAGACCAGTGCGCTGAGCCAGTTCGCCCAGTTGAGCCCAGGGTCTCTGGCCGAGCGCGTCGGGACCCAAGCGCTGGGCCCAGGTTTCGTCGTCGGGCAGCGTCGAAGAATCCACCGGGTGGGCAGAGGCGCACTGCAGCAGCATCTCGACCCCCTCCAGAGCGCTCATCACCGCGGGGACATCTATTGCTGCCGGAGATTGGTGAGTGCCCTGCGGCGGGGTGACCACGGCGCGTGATGCGGCTCGGTGCGCGCGGATATCGGGCCAGATGGAGGCGACCTCGGGTCGAAGGACGGTTACCGAATCCGGGGTATACACCAGGTGTCGCTCGTGGGCTGCGTCGGGGAGGTCCACTCCGCCACCGTGTTCTGGTGGTGTCTCACTGACTGAGCCCTGGGCGTCGAAGAGAGAGTCGAGCGCATCGAGCTCACTGTCTGTCAGCAGTTGCAGTTGGCTTGTGATGGCGTCTTCTGCCACCAGCTGTTGGGCGAGCGTGAGTGGGTCTGTCTCCGCCTGGGCAACGACACCGCGTTCGGTGAGGAGTCTGGCGAGGGCATCAGCGCTTGCGCTCGAGAGCTCGTGGAAAACTCCCAGCGTCCACCTATTCACGCTCACCTGGAGCCTCGCCCGCTCGTCGGCGTCTGGTACTGACGACCAGAAGCGCAATGATGAGGACGAAACCAAGGGGTAAGCCAAACAGGGGCAACAGGGTGAGCGTCGGCCAGACTCCGGACGAAAAGTCGTCGTTTTCCATCCCGGTCCAGGTGCCGATGATGATGGCAAAAAAGGCGAGCACACTGAGTCCGACGATGCCAGCGATCATGGTGGCGAGGATGCGCTCCCACCTGGAGGGCGGGGGTGCACTGTTCATACTCACCCGCCCAGCCTACCCGCCCAAGCGGCGGGGTATCCTGGGGGAACTGGCATCGCGGTCTGGTCCGCGGGTGAGTTGAGGGAGAAAAATATGCCAACAGGCAAGGTGAAGTTCTACGACACCGAAAAAGGCTTTGGGTTCATCCAATCGGATGACGGCGATGAAGTGTTCCTCCCATCCTCCGCCCTGCCCGAGGGCGCCGTGGTGAAGTCGGGCAGTCGGGTGGATTTTGGCGTGGTGGAAGGAAAACGCGGCGCTCAAGCTCTCACGGTGCGGGTCCTCGACACCGCCACCCTGACCCGCTCCGACCGTAAGTCCGCCGACGACATGGCGGTCATTGTGGAAGACCTGGTGAAAATCCTGGACCGTGTCGGAGGGGGTCTTCGACGAGGCCACTACCCGGACCGGGAATTGGGGAGCAAGGTTGCCGCCATGCTGCGACGGGTTGCCGACGACTTCGATGGCTAAGAAACCCGCTGCCCGCGCAGACACCGCGACGACACCGCCCGACGAGAAGACGTTGACCGACCTCGCCCACAGCGCCCTGGTCGACGTGGCGCCGGTGGCCGACATCGGCCAGCCACGCGGCCTCGAGCACGCTGATGGTGTGTATTCCGTGCGCTTCGAGTCGACCATGCCCGGATACCCGGGTTGGCAGTGGTTGGTGAGTATGGCCGACGGTGACGGCGGCCAGTGGGGTGTGTTAGAAATCCACCTCGTGCCCGGACCCGATGCTCTGGTCTCACCCGACTGGGTGCCATGGTCGGATCGCCTCGAGGAATACCAGCGCAGTGAAGCAGAGCGCATCCAGGCCGAAGCAGACGCCGCCGAGTTGGTCGCCGAAGACGATGGTGACGATAGTGACGATGGCGATCCAGACGATGACCTCGATGACGATGACCTCGACGGGGTCGATATTGATCAACTCGACCTCGATCCCGACGGCTTAGAAGTGCCCGATGACCCCAACGACGTGTTCGACCACCTCATCGATGAAGACGATGACGACGCCGTCGAGAAGGACTAGCGCCGAGAAGGACTAGCGCCGAGAAGGATTAGCGCCGAGAAGGACTAACGCCGAAAAGGACCAGCGCGTCATACTCGATGGTCGGCGGCGCGGGCGCGTGGTGCTACCGGGAGGCCTGAGCGAGTAGGTGGGCCAGGACGTAGTCGATACTGGAGATTAACCGTTCCACATCGGCGGTACTGATTCCCACAAAAGTGGCAATGCGGATTTGGTTGCGGCCCAGTTTTCGATACGGCTCGGTATCTACGACCCCGTTCTCGCGCAAAATCTTTGTCAACGCCGTGGCGTCGACCCGAGGATCCACATCGAGGGTCACAATCACCGGTGAGCGGTGTTCGGGCTGGGCCACAAAGGGGGAGAGGAGCTCGTGGGATTCTGCCCAGGAGTAGAGCAGGTTCGAGTTGTGGGTGGTCGCCTTCGCGCAGGAGGTGAGACCCCCCAGTTCGTTCATCAACTCCACCTGGGCTTCCATCAGCAGAAGGGTGGCAATGGCCGGAGTGTTGAGTGTTTGGTTAAGCCGCGAATTTTCCAGTGCCGACTGCAGGCTGAAAAACGGTGGGATGTGTCGGTCGCTTGCCGCAATTTTTTCCACCCGGGCAATCGCTGCCGGTGAGAGCAGAGCAAACCACAGGCCGCCGTCGCTGGCGAAGTTTTTTTGCGGGGCGAAGTAGTACACGTCGAACTCGTGCGGGTCCATCTGGATGCCACCGGCTGCGCTGGTGGCATCGACCACCATCAGGGCACCCTCGTCGGCTCCCTGAACGCGTGTCACCGGCGCGCTGGCGCCGGTGGAGGTCTCGTTGTGTGGCCAGGCGTAGACGTCGACACCGGCGACGGGTTCAAAACTGCCCACCGTGCCCGGCTCTGTCTTCACCACGTGTGGCGCCTCCAACCACGGAGTGGTCGCGGACGTGACGCATTTCGCGCCAAATTCGCCGAAGCTCAGGTGGGCGCTTCGACGCTCAATCAGGCTCGCGGCGAGGACATCCCAAAAAGCGGTGGAGCCGCCGTTTCCGATGGCGACTTCGTAACCCTCGGGGAGACCAAAAAACTCGGCGAGACCGGTGCGGACCCGACCCACGAGGTCCTTCACGGGCGCTTGCCGGTGTGAGGTGCCGAGAATGTCTTGGTTCTCGACCAGGTGGTCGATTTGTTCTGCTCTGACCTTGCTGGGACCGGCGCCGAAGCGACCGTCGAGGGGCAGAATGTCTACGGGGATGTTAAGGGAAGCCACGTCTCCATTCTAGAGAGCATCGACCTGGGCATCATCTCCTCCTCGGTAAGCTAAGGCTTACCAACCCGGTGAAGGTGCGTGGCTCAATGACCGATCTCGTCGATACGACCGAGATGTATTTGCGCACCATCGTCGACCTCGAAGAAGAAGGTATTGCGCCCTTTCGGGCGCGCATCGCCGAGCGCATCGGACACTCTGGTCCGACTGTGTCGCAAACGGTGGGGCGGATGGAGCGCGACGGGCTCGTCGTGGTCGAAGCCGACAGGCGCCTCGCACTGACCGACGAGGGACGGTATAAAGCCTTGGCGGTCGCCAGAAAACATCGACTGGCGGAGCGACTGCTGGCCGATGTGATCGGTTTGGATTGGTCCCTCGTGCACGACGAAGCCTGTCGCTGGGAACACGTGATGAGTGAAGATGTGGAGAAGAGGCTGGTCACCATGCTCGGCCAACCCACCGAATCGCCGTATGGCAACCCCATTCCGGGGCTCGAAAAAATTGGTGGCAAGAGGGCAAAAGATTTTCTCGACGGGGTGACCCGTCTCACCGACTGGGCCACCGATACCCCCCAACAGGGCTTGCTCCGCCGGTTGGGTGAGCCCGCACAGTTCGACACCGAGTTATTGCTGGTGCTGAAAAATGCGGGCCTCATTCCGGGTGCGAGAGTAAGCGCGGTAGAAACGCACAACGGCCAGGTTGAATTGACCTCCCTCGAGCACGAGCGCCCCGTCACCTTGCCCGCCGACATCGCCCGGCACCTCTACGTCGCCTCGTAACTACCGTGTCCCTGGTGACATCGGGTCGGCACACATCAGACTGGAGTCTGTGGATGTGTGCGACACGGAGGCTCTGCTCCCGGGGCGTACACGGGATACTGACCTCGGGTCGCTACAATAAAGTTTCCGGGTCATCGTGACGGGGAGGAGTGATGACGTGGCATCGCATCCGCTGAGTCCAGTCTGTGACTCCCGCACGCACTTTCGGATACAGGTCGCGAGGCGGCCGCGCGCGATAGCGTGTCAGGCTTCTCACACCGGTGGACATCGTCGTAAGACGGTGTCCTTTTTTGTTTCCCCCACGTGGCCTTCGGGAGGGATTCGATGACAATGCTCGCACCCCCCACCTCGGTGGTGAGCAAAGAGCCCGCGCTTCGCACCCTGGTGTTAAACGCTGGCTTCGAACCGCTGTCGGTTGTTTCCTACCGGCGGGCGATGGTGTTGGTGATGAACTCGCGAGCGAGCGTGTTGGAAAAAGACCACCAGCACCCGGTGCGCACCATCATGGGTGAGTTCGAGCGGCCCACGGTCATCGTGCTCCACCGTTACGTGCGCTTACCCCACGGCCGCAGTGTTCCCGTCTCCAGGCGGGGGGTGTTACGCCGTGACAATCATCGCTGCGGCTACTGCCAGCAAGCAGCGAGCACCATCGATCACGTGACCCCTCGCTCGCGCGGAGGCGAAGACACCTGGGAAAACCTGGTTGCCTGTTGTCTCAAATGCAACAACATCAAAGGCGATCGCACCCCGGCCGAAATGGGTTGGTCGCTTCGCCAACCCCCCAAAGCTCCCTACGGAACCGCCTGGTTGGTCCGCGGCATTGAGCGGCCACAACCGCACTGGGAAGAATACTTAGCTCAAGCGGCCTGATACCCCTCGGTCCTCCCCGGTACACTGGGGCGCGCCCGCCTCTGTAGCTCAATGGAAGAGCAGTTCCGTCCTAAGGAAAGGGTTGGGGGTTCGAGTCCCTCCAGGGGCGCTTTTGTGGGGCCACCCGCGCTACGGCGTGGGATACGGGGCTGTGGTGGCCCTGAACAATAGGGTGTGGGCGTGTGGCGCGCGGACTCTTTTGATGAGGCCCAGGGGTCTGAGGACCTCTGGAATCAAGCCCTCCCCCCGACCAGCCAGTTCGCGTCCCAAGTTTCTGTGGGAGAACCCGACGTGGTCCCGGTGAATCAGGCGGCGTCCGCCTGGGATGACTGGCGCAGTGAAATTGCCGCCCTGGGTGGCGTGAGTCCGCTGATTCACTTCACTCAGGACGCCACGGGCCACATCGACTTAGGCCATAGCCACCCTGGTGGTTTGGCGCGTTTCATTGCCGGTTCGCCCACACTGCTGGGGACACTGATCCGAGATGACGTGCAGCGCAGGCGTGCCCACCAGGAGGCAACCAAGCTGTTCACCCACCACACCGACCTGCTCCACGCTCGAGGCATCGACTCGATCCAGTTGGGTATCGGGTTGGTGCAGTGGCGACACGACGGTGAGACCTACCGTGGTCCACTACTCCTGCGCCCGGTGACCCTGCGTCGTCGGGGGTCAGATATCGAATTCACCCTGCAAAAAACGGGAGTGCGGCTGAACCCCGCGCTGCAACGCGAATTTGCCAAACACTTGGAGTTGCAACTCGACGCCGAAGCGTTTGTGCGCTTAACCGAAGATGACGGTGCGTTTCGACCCAACCTCGCTCTGGATCGCCTGCGCGACCTCACCGCCCACCGCGACGATGTGAGCGTCAAAGCACAGTTGGTGATTGGCTCCTTTGCCGAAGTCGCCGCACCGATGCTCAGTGACGCCTCCCAACTCTCCCACCCGCTGTTGGATGCCATTGGGGGTAACCCGGCGGCCCAAGAAGAAGTGCGACAGTCGCGCGCTCCGGTGGAGGTGCCAGACGCCGATCGGCGAAGCCCCGATGTGGACCGGCTGATTGTCGATGCCGACACCGAGCAGGACCTCATTGTCACCCACATTCTGGCGGGCAACTCGATGACGGTGCGCACGCTGCCGGGCACGGGCAGTACCCAAACACTGGTCAATGCTCTGGGTGCCCTGGTCGCTCACAACAAACGCGTGTTGGTCGTCAGCCCCCGGCGGGCAACCCTCGGCGCCATTAGTGACCGCTTGGCCCGCACGGCGCTTCCCGGGATGGCGGCGCGGGTCTCGGAGACGACCCGCGATGTGATTCGCTCCATCGGTCGAAACGAAAAAGCCACCCGCATCGACTCCCGCGATGTCGATGGGGCTCTCGAGCGCGTGCGCGACGTGATCATTCGCTACCGCGGAGCACTCTCGCACGCTGATGACCAACTGGGCGTCAGCGTGTTGGAAGCCATCCACTGGCTCTCCCGGTTGAGCTTGCAGGACAACCCCCCACAGACACAGGCACGGCTCTCCGCAGTCGCCCTCACCCGGTTAGCGACCGGCCGCGATGAGGCCGCCCAGTTGCTGCGCGAAGCAGCGGAGCTCGGCCAATTTCGATTCGGTCCCGACGATTCGCCCTGGTACGGCGTGGAGTTTTCGAACCAGGACCATGCTCTGCGTTCACAGCAAATGGCCAAGCGCTTAGCCACTGAGGTTCTGCCCCGACTCAAAACGACCGCCCACCAGGTCTTGGAACACACGTGGCTTCCGGCGCCCAAAGATTTCGCCCAACTGGCCCTCTTCGTCCACCTTTTAGTCGACATTCGAGAAAGCTTGGACCGCTTTCAACCGGGTGTGTTCGATCGGCCACTGACTGACCTCATCGCCGCGACAGGCAGTAACGAACAGGCGGCTGGGCTGAGCCGTATTCAACGCCGACGACTCAAATCGCTCGCCAAAGAGTATGTTCGCCCCGGAATGCACGTCGGTGACCTGCACGGCTCGCTGGTCAAAATCAACGACCAGCGCCACACGTGGCAGCGCTTTGTCGACAGTGGTCACCCGCCGAGTGTTCCCCCGGGGCTTGCCGACCTGCAGCCCCTCCTGCACGAAGCAGAACAGGACCTTCGCACCCTCTCGGAGACGTTGGGTCGTGAGCCCGAGCAGTCGTTGACTCACTCGTCCGTGGACGAGTTGATCGCGCTCATGGCGTCTCTGGGTGAAGAATCGGATGTCCTTCGCACTCTCGAAGACCGGGCTCAAGTCACCTCCACCCTGCAGGAGTGGGAGCTGGGGCCACTGGTGGATGATTTGGCGAACCGGCACGTCCAGGCGGAGGACGTCGCCCACGAATTGGAACTCGCCTGGTGGCGCGGCGCGCTCGAGCACATCCTCACCCACAACGAGGACCTGCTTGGCCAAGATGCCACCCTCTTACACCGCCTCGAATCGGACTACCGCTTAGTCGATGAAGCACACGCCTCCTCCAACGCGAAGCGCCTGGCGTGGCAGTTGGCGGAGCGTTGGTCGGTGGGTCTGATGGATTGGCCAGAAGAGGCCAGCTGGTTGAAATCTGCCCTCAAATCCGGGGGTGTCACCCCCACCGATCTTCACGAAAGAGCGCCCCACCTCTCTCGTGCTCTTGCTCCCGTGTGGTTGGCAAGCCCCTACGACGTCCCGCGACTGCCCGATCGTCAGGGCTTCGACGTGGTGATTGTGGCCGACGCCGGTGCGGTCACACTCGCCGAAGTCGCCCCCGCGATCCGCCGGGGTCGACAGGTCGTCGCCATGGGAGACCCGGTCATTCAACGCCCCGAAGAATTCGATGTGGGGTTGTGGTCAGACGCCGATGAGTCACCCCGTGATCCCGAAGCGAACCACCCCCACTCGGCGTTGGGGGTGCTGGCAGAGATTCTTCCCGGCCACGAACTCACCAGAAGTTACCGCGTCACCGGTGAAGACTTAGCCGACCTGGTCGATCGAAATCTGTATTCCGGACACATCGCCTCGCTGCCGTGGGCGGGATCTTTCCTCGGACACCGAAGTGTCGAGTTAGACATTGTCGAAGACGGTTTTGGTCTGCCAGACCCCATTACCGGAGTAATCGAGAGTGTCGATGCGGAAGTGCGCGCCGTCGTGGACCAGGTCATCCACCACGCCCGCAGCCAGCCCACACAGTCACTGATGGTGGTGACCGCCAGTAACCGACACGCCCAGCGCGTCTATGAGGGCGTGGCTCGAGCGGTCGGGGAACACCCGGACCTGTCCGAGTTTTTCACCGCCGATGGTCCAGAACCCTTCGTCTCGGTCACCCTTCGACAGGCCCACGCGATGAGTCGAGACCGGGTGATTTTCTCTCTCGGATTTGGTCGCACACCCCACGGTCGAGTGTTGAGCGACTTGGGCATGCTCTCTGAGGCGGGCGGTGAAAGACTGCTGGCGCTCGGTCTCACCCGCGCCCGCCGACACCTGCGGATCGTGAGCTGTTTGCGCCCCGATGATTTGAGCGACGCCCGGCTGAAGCCGACGGTTCGCGCGGTGGGCAAAGTACTCGGCGAAATTATCACTCCGCCAGCGCTGCCCGAGCTCGCCCACGAGTCGGATCCGATGCTGGTCGATCTCGCGGAGCGGGTGAAAAAACTGGGCCTCACGGTGTCTCTCGATCACCACGGTGTGATCCCCTTAGCCGCCCACGCCCACGGGGTGTGTATCGCCGTGGATACCGACCGGCAGTTACTGAGCATGTCGATTCGTGAGGGTCTTCGCCTTCGGCCCCAGGCGCTGGGTCGACTCGGCTGGCACTACGTGAGAGTTCACGCGTTTGAGCTCTTTTCCGACCCCGACGGGGTGGCCAGGAAGATCGCCGCCGTGGCGGGGGTGGCTGCCGCACAGGAGAGTACGCAACAGGACTCAGCTGACCGTGAAGGTGCGGGCCGTGGACGAGCAGACACCGACGCCTCCTCCTAAGAAGGACACGGCGAGGACTCGCCGCCGGGCGAGTCGACCCGATCCGCCCGGCGTTGACCCACACCCGACCGACGGCGATGAGGAGGACGCGAAGGGCCCCTCCACGGAAAACGATCGGCGCCTCCGGGAAGACAAACCGCCCCACTACTGACCGGGTCACACCGATTGGCCGGGTCACACCGATTGGCCGGGTCACACGCCCCGCGGGGTGCCTAAGACGAGTTGGTGGTGGAGGTTTTCTTCTCCGATTTTTTCTTTGAGCCCTTCGACTTTTTTGAGCCCTTTGACTCCGACGAGGACGATGCTGAGGCCTTTTTGGCCTCAGCCCTCGAATCGTTTCGGTAGAAGCCAGAGCCCTGGAAGGTCACCCCGACGGCGCTGAAGAGTTTGCGCAGGGCGCCGTCGCATTCCGGGCAGTGGGTCAACGAATCGTCGGTGAAGTCTTGCTGGGTGTCGAATTCGATACCGCAGTCGCGGCACCGGTAAGAGTAGGTGGGCACAGCACAATCCTCGTTGCTTATGGCGTGGGGCTAACCAAACCGAATGATTTGAGTGGGTGTTACCGCGCCGTCCACACCCTGATCGTGGGCTTCGATGGGGACGTTGTCGATCACTTCATGATCATAAACCACGGCGAACACGGGGGGCCTGAGTGCCATGGAGCCGAGCATCCGATCGAAGTAGCCTCGACCCCAGCCCATCCGACCGCCCTCGACGTCCACTAACGACGCGGGGATGAACATCACGTCGACACCGTCCACAGCCATCGGGCCCAACAGCTCCGAGGTGGGGATGGGCATGCCCAACACGTCGAGACCCTCCCCCTCATGGTCACATCGTGCCCAATCCATCAGACCGTCTTCACGGCTGACGGGCACCAACACGTCGATGCCCTCCTGCAGTGCCCAATCGATGAAATCTCTCGTGGTGGGCTCATCGGTGCCGGAGAGGTAGCAGGCGATTTTCTTCGCCCGGTACTGCGCGGTGAGCGCGCGAAGGTTCTCACCGAGGCCTGTGCTCGCGGCGGTTTTTTCGTCCTGGGTCATGATCCGGCGACGCTCTCTGGCTTCCGCCCGGAGGGCGGGTTTGTCCGCGGGGTTGCCGGAGGGGCTCGCTTCAGCCATGCACTTAGTCTAGGTCGCCTACTAGTGTGTCCCTATGCCGATTCTGAAAGCGGTCATCCCCGCAGCGGGCCTGGGAACCAGGTTTTTGCCCGCGACGAAGGCGATGCCCAAAGAGATGCTGCCCGTGGTGGACAAGCCCGCGATCCAATACGTGGTCGAAGAGGCGGTGTCGGCGGGCTTGACCGACGTGTTGATGATCACCGGGCGGAACAAAAACGCGTTAGAAAACCACTTTGACCGCAATACCGAGTTGGAGGCGGTGCTGGAGCGAAAGGGTGACGACCGTCGTCTGCGCGAAGTCCACCAATCGACCCACTTGGCCACCATGCACTACGTCCGACAGCGCGATCCGATGGGGCTCGGTCACGCGGTGGCACGCGCCGAAATGCACGTGGGTCGAAACCCCTTCGCGGTGCTCTTAGGCGACGACCTCATCGATGAGCGCGACGAGCTGTTAAAGCGCATGATCGAGGTATTCGATTCCCGACCCTCCTGCATCATTGCCCTGCAGGAGGTCGACCCCGACCAGGTGAACCTCTATGGCATCGCGACCGTTGAGGCTACCGAGGAGGACGACGTGGTGCGGGTGCGCGAGCTGGTGGAAAAGCCCCAACCGGCTGATGCCCCCTCGAACCTCGCCATCATTGGCCGCTATATCCTCCAGCCCGAGATTTTTGACGCGTTAGACGACACCGCACCGGGTTCGGGCGGCGAAATCCAACTCACCGACGCGCTCAATACTGTGGCGCACACCGAAGCCGGTGGTGGAGTAGTGGGGGTTATTTTCCGCGGCCGTCGCTACGACACCGGAGATCGGTTGGACTACCTGAAAGCGATTGTTCAAGTCGCCAGTAGTCGCGACGACTTAGGCCCCGATTTCCGGCGCTGGTTGGCTGACTTTGCCAGAGGTGTCGAGGGCCAGTAACTCGGTGACGAACGTGATTCCCACCCTGAGCCACCCGCTCGTCACCCTCCGGGGAGTGCGCCTGCGGGATTCACGAGTGATGGAAAAACTCCTCTCCAGCAACCGCTCTTGGCTACAACAGTGGGAGGCGACCCACCCGATCATTCCCGCGATGCCCCTCGATCAGCGCGGTGCCATTCGAAGCCTGCTGCAGCAGGCCCGAAAAGGCCACGGCCTGCCCTTCGTGTTGGAAGTCGAGGGCGAAATGGTCGGCCAGCTCAACGTCTCCCAAATCAGCTACGGCTCGCTCTCCTCGGCGGGCCTTGGCTACTGGATCGTCGAGTCGCAGGCCGGAAAGGGCATTACCCCGGTGGCGGTGGCGCTCGCCACCGATTACCTCTTTTTCGAGAAGGGTCTGCACCGGATGGAAATCTGCATCCGGCCAGAAAACGTCGCCTCGCTGCGCATTGTCGAGAAGTTGGGTTTCCGCTTCGAAGGGTATCGCCGCCGCTATATCCACATCGATCGGCACTGGCGCGATCACCTCTGTTACGCCCTCACCGTGGAGGAAGTCCCCCGTGGGGTGCTGGAGCGCTATGAGCAGGGTCAGGTGCCCCCCGGGGTGTCAGAAATCCCCGAATACGTGCGCATCCAGATGCGAAACCCTCTGCATCTTCCACCCCGGTAAACACGCCCATAACCCCGGGATACCGACGAAGTCACCCCGGCACTCCTACCCTAAAAGCCGTGGAGACACCGTTTTCGGGCACAGCGCTACTCCTGCTCATTGCAGGAGTGTTGTGGCTTGTCTACCTGGTGCCGATCTACCTGCGGCGAAGCGAATACCTCGCCACGGAGCGCAATGCCGCGAGGCTCGGCCAAACCCTGCGCGTCCTCGCCGAGACAGCAGAAACCACCGAGGAGTTGACCACGGAGCTCTCGGCGAGAGATGTCGCCCGGCAGCAGCGAGAAGCAGAGCGCAAACTCCGTGAAGTCTCCTACGGCAAAGACGAGCTTCGCGCCAGGCGCCGGCGTATTCTTCGCTCCACGACCACGCTGTTCACCGCCATTGGCCTGGTGGGACTGGTGTCGTCCATCGCGCTCCAGGCCGCCCTCTGGGTGAGCCTCGCGCTGGGCGCGATGACGCTTCTTGGCCTGATGGTCTTAAGTGCGATTGACCGGGCGGCACACAAGGCGAGAGCGACCGCGGCCCCGCACAGTCGCCAACACACCGCCGCACCCGCCAGGCAGGCCGCGAGGACACCGCGTTCGTGGAGCCCGCCCGCACTGCCCGAGCCCCTGGTCACCCGGCACACAATGGCCCGTGAGGAGACGCCGTTACCCAACCGCGAGGAGCTTCTTCGGCAGGCTCGCGCCGCCGCACTCGATGCCAGACCCGAGCAGGCCGCCGCCGAGGAAGAACAACTCGCCCCCGTGTCACAGTTTGATCAGATGGGCCGCATCGAGGGCCACACCCCCTCTGCCACGTCCTCGCAGGTGGACTTGGATGAGGTACTGCGTCGACGCCGCGCCGTCTAACGCGACGCGTGAGCGGTCGTTACTCACGCCACCCTGCTAGTTTTCGACCATGGCGGGCATTCTTTCGGTCGCACCGGCGCTTCCCGATTTTCGCCATGCCCAAGCGGACATCACTGACGCTCTCGTGGCGGGGTTAGCCGACGACGATAAGACCGCGGCGGTCATTCGCCGGATGCACGGTGCGACCGGTGTGCAACAGCGGTCTTTGGTCATGCCCATCGAGGACTACCGAGACATTGTCGACTTCACCCACGCCAACCAACTTTTTCGACAGTACGCGCTGCCCTTGGTGGAGGCGGCTACCCGCCAGGCGCTCGATCAGGCCGGTGTCGAAGCCCACGAGATTGACTACCTGATCTTCACGACCGTCACCGGTATTGGGGCGCCGTCACTGGATGTGGAGCTGTCGCAGGCGATGGGTTTTCGCTCCGATTTGAAAAGGTTGCCCAGTTTCGGCTTGGGTTGTGTCGCCGGAGCGGCGGGGATCGCCCGGGTCGCTGATTTCCTCGCCGGCCACCCCGACGCCCTCGCCCTGCTGGTGTCGGTGGAACTGTGTTCGCTCACCATTCAATGGGATGACCGCTCGATGGCCAACATTGTGGGCACTGGGCTCTTTGGCGATGGGGCCGCAGCGGTCGTCATGGCGGGAGCCCACCGTCAGGAGAAGCCTCAGATGCGCGTCGTCGACTCCCGCAGCGCGCTGTATCCGGATTCGCGGGACTCCATCGGGTGGAACATCGGCACCTCGGGCTTTCGGCTGATGCTGACCCCGGCGGTACCCGAACTCATCGACGGGCACCTAGCAGGTGATGTGGACACCCTGCTGGCCGAGCACAATCTTTCGAGAAACGACATCGACGCCTGGGTGGCACACCCCGGAGGGCCGCGTGTGTTGGAAGCGTTTTCGGATGCCCTGGATCTCGCCCCCGGTGAGCTCTCCATCAGCTGGGACGTGATGGCCGAAATGGGTAACCTCTCCTCCAGTGCCGTCCTGCACGTATTGGCCAGGCACGGCGAGTACCCGGCGGGTCACCGAGGCCTGATTTTCGCTCTCGGACCCGGGGTCAGTGTCGAGTTGGTGTTGGTGGAGTGGCTGTGATTGCCTACACACTGTTCGTTCTCGCCACCGGCTTCGAGCGCCTCTACGAGTTGGTCGTCTCCACCAAGCACGCCCGCATCGCCTTTGAGCGCGGTGGCCAGGAATTCGGCCAGCGTCATTTTCCCTGGATGGTCGCCCTGCACACCTCACTGTTAGTGGGAGCAGTAGCTGAAGTGTGGTTACTCGATCGCCCGTTTATCCCGTGGCTTGGTATCCCCATGCTGGTCATCGCCGTCGCCTGCCAGGTGGGCCGCTACTGGGTGATTTCTGCGTTGGGCTGGCAGTGGAACACCCGCGTGATTGTGGTGCCCGGGGCACCCCGGGTGCGAACCGGCCCGTATCGCTTCGACTGGCTTCGACACCCCAATTACTGGATTGTCGCCGTAGAGGGCGTTGCACTTCCCCTGGTCCACAGCGCGTGGATCACGGCGATCGCCTTTAGCGCACTCAACGCCATCCTGCTCTGGGGCTTTCGTATCCCGAGTGAAAACCGAGCGCTGGAGCGGTTGACGTGAGGGGCACTCGAGTAGTCATCGTCGGCGGCGGGCCCGTGGGCCTGGCCGCCGCAGTGTTTGCCCACCACGCAGGCCTTCACCCCGTGCTGATCGAGGCGGGGAGCCCCGACGGCGACAAAGCCTGCGGGGAAGGGCTGATGCCGGGAGTGAGCCCTCTACTCGATGAATTGGGCATTGACCCGGAGGGTCACGAATTGCTGGGGGTGTCCTACTCGCAGGCGAATTCCCGCGTCGACCATCGCTTCGTGCAGGCACCCGGCCGGGGGGTGCGAAGAACGGAACTGGTGGACGCGCTTCGAGCGCGCCTGGACCAGTGCGGGATCGAGCGCACCCGCGCTCGGGTCACCGCAGTGGATCACGGACCCCACGGTGTCCGACTCTCCATCGCCGAGGGGCCCGACCGGCACGCTGATTACGTGCTGGCCTGTGACGGCCTGCACTCCACCATCGCCGCCCAATTGGGGTTGGTTCGACCGCCCGCGAGGACCTCCCGCCGCTACGGCCTGCGACAGCATTTTCAGCGGGCTCCGTGGAGTTCGATGATCGAAGTCCACTACGCCGGTGACACCGAGCTCTACATCACCCCGGTATCCGACGACACCGTCGGGGTGGCCGTCTTGGGTCCGAAGGGCTTGAGCCTGGAGGGGGCAATCGCGCAAGTACCGAGTGTCGCAGGCCACCTCGAGGGTGCCGAGCCGGCCTCCAGCCTTCGCGGTGCAGGACCGTTTCCGCACCGGGTGAAAAAGGCTCGAGTCGGCAACGTGTTACTGGTGGGAGATGCCGCCGGTTACGTCGATGCCATCACCGGAGAGGGCCTCCGGGTGGGCTTCGCCCAAGCCAAAGAGGCCGTGGCGGCCGTGAGCGCTGGCTCGCCCCAGTCCTACCCGCGTCGCTGGCGGGCAGTGACCAGGGAGTTTCGACTGCTCACGAGAGGCCTGGTGCTCCTCGCCCGATCACCCCTTCGTCGACGCATTGTCCCCCTGGCTCGCACCTTCCCCGGACTCTTCGGGGCCGTCGTGAATCGTCTCGCGAGGTAGCGGTGAGGACGCTAGCGGCGATGGTGCGCTCGAGCCACCCGGGCCCGACCCTGGCGGTCACCACACTGTCGTTTCTGTTGGCAATCGCCTTTGGGCTTCCCGCGGCACACGCCACCGCGGTTGTGCTCGCCGTGATGGTCAACCAGGTCGCCGTCGGCGTCTCCAACGATCTACTCGACGCCCCCCGCGATCGCCGGGCGGGCCGGGGTGACAAGCCCCTCGCGAGCGGTGAACTGAGCCCCTCTCTGGCCCGGTGGGTCGTGCTGTTGGCGGCTGGGCTGTCTCTGGGACTGTCGCTGTGGGTGGACCCCATGGTGGCACTGTGGCAGGCGGTGTTCTTAGGAGCGGGACTGGCCTATAACTTCGGCCTCAAAGCCACCGTCTTTTCTGCCCTCAGCTACGCGGTCGGTTTTGGCTCACTGCCCATTCTGGTGAGCATGGCCGCTGAGCCGGCCGCCTGGCCTCCACTCTGGGTGGTACTGGTTGGCGCGAGCTTGGGGGTGTCAGCACATTTCGCGAACGTCCTCCCGGATAGTGACAGTGACCGCCTGGAGGGCGTTCGGGGTCTGCCGCAGCGGCTCTCTCGGCCCGTGGTCGCCCTGGTGATCGTCGTCTTGACGGTGTTCTCATCGATCCTGCTGCTGATTGGCGCCGGGGGTGACGCACTCGTTGCCACCGTGCTCGCCGCACTCTTTGCGTCGTCTTTGGCGATTTGGGCGGGCCTGCTGGCTCTGTGGCCACGGCCCACAATCTGGCCGTTTCGACTCTCCATGCTCGCCGCGCTCATCATCGCGCTCGGGCTTGTGGGCGCCCTGTCGGGTTAGTGCCCCTGGCTAGCGCGCCTGGTGATCGAGTCTGATGGGGCCGCAGCGCGCTAACGTCGCGCAGTGGTCTCCCGCGCTTCCTGAGCGGCCTTCATGGCTTTGACGACGGCGTCGCCGACAAGCCTCGCACCGAGGGTGAGGATAAACACCCCCACGGCACCGCCGACGACGGCGATGGCGATGGCGACGCCTCGTCCATCAAAAGATCGAATAATGGCGATTGCCGCGACGATCGCGGCAATCAGGCCGATGCCGACATAAAACATCACCGAAATGGCCAAACTCCTACTGGAGCGAGCCGAGACGTCATCGACCGTGTTGATCAGCACTCGAGCTGATTCGCGGGAGCGTTCTTCTTCCGTCATCGGGGGAATTGACTCCTTCCCATTACGCGGCGGCGGGGTATTAGTTGCCCTTCTGGCCAAATGCCTGGCCGAGCTTCTGCATCGCCCCAGAGAGCTCACTGGGGATGACCCACACTTTATTGGCGTCGCCCTTGGCGAGTTCTGGTAATTGTTCGAGGTATCGGTAGGCGAGCATCGACTCATCGAGTTCGGCATCGCGCACGGCGTTGAAGACTTCGGTCACCGCTTTGGCTTCACCTTCGGCGCGGAGGATGGCCGCTTGGGCGTCACCTTCCGCGTTCAAAATCGCGGCCTGCTTGGCCCCCTCCGCGGTGAGGATTTCACTCTGCTTCGCCCCTTCCGCGGTGAGAATCACCGCGCGCTTTTCGCGGTTGGCTCGCATTTGCATTTCCATGGCGACCTTCACGGTCTCTGGTGGCTCGATCGATTTGATTTCCACCCGGTTGACCCGGACGCCCCATTTGCCGGTGGCGTCGTCAAGAACCCCGCGCAGCGCGGCGTTGATGGTTTCCCTGGAGGTCAGCGCCTGTTCCAGATCGATGCCTCCGACGACGTTTCGAAGCGTCGTGATGGTGATTTGTTCAATTCCCATCACGAAGTCTTCAATTTCGTAGAGGGCCGATTTGGCGTTGGTGACCTGGTAGTAGACCACCGTGTCGATCTGGACGACCAGGTTGTCGGAAGTGATCACCGGCTGTGGGGGAAAGGACACCACCTGCTCGCGCAGGTCGATTAAGGGTCGCAACCGGTCGACAAAGGGGATGAGAAGGTTCAACCCGGCGTCTAGGGTGCGGTTGTAGCGACCGAGCCGCTCGACAACCCCCGCGTTTGCCTGCGGGATGATGCGAATCGCGCGCACAAAGAAGGCCACCACGGCCACAATGAGAATGAGGGGAATGATGAGGTCCATGCTGATTGCCTCCAGAAGATCAATCATTGGCTGATTTCGAACGCACGACGGCGATGGCGCCGTCGATGGTGACTACGGTGACCGACTGGCCCGCGGGGATTCGACCCGACTCGCTCCTGGCCGACCAGACTTCGCCCTTGAGCTTTATCTGACCGGCCTCGGTGGTGGTCGCGGCGAGCGTTTTTGCCTCGACACCGAAAAGCGCATCGGTGTTGGTCGCCGTTTTCGGCGAGCGTTTCGCCATCTCTCGAAGCGCGATCGGTCGAAGAATAAACACGGTGATGATCGCTGAGACGGCGAAGGCGATGCCTTGGGCGAGGAAGCCGCCCCCGCCCCACGCGGTGAGCATCGCCGCCGTCGCAGAGATCGCGAGCGACGCGAAGAGCAGGTCTGCGGTGACCACTTCGAGCACAAAGAGTGCACCGGCAGCGAGCAACCACAACCAGACCGCCATCTGCCCACCTCCACAATCGATTAGCGCCCAGTGTAGGGGCGCCATCTGACGTCCGGCAGGGAACAGTTCAGCGGGGCAGCACCCACCCGCCACCGTGGAGGTGAACGCAGTGCGGTCGTGAATTCACTGTGGTCGTGAATTCACTGCGGGGGAGAACTACTGGACGGGCAGTGGTATTTCTCGGGTTTGCAGGCGGCGCTCAGTCCGAAGCGCTTCCATTCGAGAGCCGATCACCAGAGCCGCCCCGATCACCACCAGGTTTTTCACGATGTACTGACCCTCGAGGGTCAGCCCCCACGGGAAGACATCCCAACACACCGACGGCAGGAGCACGAGGGGAAGAAAGGTGCCCACCATTTGGGGTGCGAGGAGAAGGATGGCAACCCGAGTAAGCGGTGGAATGAGAAAGAACACACCGATGAGTACTTCCCAGTAACCAATCACCGGAACGATGATTTCCGGTGTCCACCAGTACACGGTGGCGGCTAACAATTCGGTCGCGGGACTCAGGTCCACCACTTTCAGGCCACCGAACCAGATGAACACCACACCAATTCCGATGCGCAAAAACGGAACGCCAATCGCATTCATGAAGCGAATAATCAGAGCGTCTAATTGGTAGATACGGTCGCGAAGGTTCATCAGGTCCCCAGCCTAAGCCCACGCTCTGGGAAGGCTCTTGGGGTGAATGAGCAATGTCGCTATCGTTTGCTCACAAAAGTTAGGAACTATTTGAACTTTTAACGCAATCGGTTTTAGAATAACGCCATGATTATTAGCGCACGGCAAGGTCTTCTTGCCCTGGGACTCGCTTTTGCTCTGGCTGTCATCCCAAGCGTCGCCTGGGCCGAAGAAGAGCCGCCGGTAAAGGAAGAAGAATCATCGAGCTCGTCCGAAGAATCGGACTCCGAACCGGAACCGGAACCGGAGCCGGAGCCGGAGCCGGAACCTGAGCCGGAGCCGGAACCTGAGCCGGAGCCGGAACCTGAGCCGGAGCCGGAACCTGAGCCGAAACCGGAGCCGGAAACCGAACCGGAGCCGGAGCCCGAGCCGCAGCCGGAAACCGAACCGGAGCCCGACTCCACCTCGAATTCCGAGAGTGAATCCGATGAGGGTGCAGATGAATCGGGGGAGAGTTCCTCAGGAGGCTACAGTCCGCCGGAGGAAGCATACGAGGGTGTTGGCGGCTGGGGTGTTGTTGACCCCGAGACCGGCAAAGTGCACGGAGTTGTAGTCGCCGATATCGGCTCGAAGCAGGAATTCGAGGAATGGGAAGCCAGGCGTTCGGAGCGATCCGGTTCGTACATGGGTTGCCCCATCTCGAAGTGCGTCTACCGGTTCCAAACCTCCGCCTCTGAGGATGGCAACGTCGCCGGTTGGCATGGCACGGAAACCCACGTGGACGAAAACGGGCAGGCCACGCAAACCACTACTGACCGGGTGCTCTGGGATGAGGAGTCAAATACGTTTACCCACCGGAATCAGAGGGATTCCGGCGGGGTGTCCTCTCAGACACAAACGACAATCCGACCAGGTGTCGTGCCCGGCGATCGGGACTCAATGCGCAACTATATGTCGACGCGGACCGACCTCAATTCCAGTGAGACCTATACCGATGAAGAGGGAAACACTCGCAGTCAGCGGGTCGAGGGATCGATAACGAATTTCTTCCGGGAAGAGGGTGAAGAGGGTCCAAATGTCAGACTTCGGCTACCCGACGCGGGTCTCGAGACAGACACGTTCGACTACGACAATCCTCGATTCGCAATTGAATCTTTCGAAGCAGATGTCGATGAGGGGTTGGCCGGTTACGGTGTTGACTTGACCGGCCCAGAACCCGGTGAGGAGATCGGCTCTGCAGAGGATGGTTCTGAGAATTCGTCGGCGACGACGGAAACCTCCGACGGCGTACAACCCGAAGAGCAGGTTGTCTCCTCGCCCCTGGTCGAGACGGTGCGAACGCTGGCGACTCGAGTGGTCGACTTCCTAAGAGGCTGGTTTGGAGACCCGGAATCACCTGACGACAACTCGGGCACCGCCGACGCCGGTTCAGAATCGACCGGCGATTAACATCCACTAGATGACGCGTGGCAGTCCGGTGGGCGACTGCGAGAGCTAGATACTGCTGCTGGGTCGAAGGGGTAACCCCGCGGCGACGTAGCAGGCGTCCATCATTTCTGATTGCACGAGAGCATCGGCCGAGTCAGTGAAAATCGGAGCGCCGCCGCGCACGTGCTGGGCAAATGCATCCAACTGATAGGCATAGCTGGTCTTGTCACCGTGGTGCTCTGTCGTGCTCTCGCCGCCGGTGACCACGGTGATGCGGTCGTCCAATGAGGCGATGACGAAGTTATGCGCCAGGGCCTCACCGGAGGTCCCACGAAGGTGCATGGTGAACGTCATTTCGGGTAAGACGAAGCTGGAGCGAAAGTGTGCGGTGGCTCCCGACGGGTAGACCAAATCGCCGTAGAGTTCGCTATCGACCCTGGGGTCGCTCTCGTGGGGTACCGCTTTGGCGTCAGTGACCCGGGGTTCACCACCCAGCACACCCCCCAGACTGCGAATACCGTGTAGCGCGTAACAGCCGACATCCATGAGCGAACCACCCGCGAGGTCAAAATCCCAGCGTGGGTCATCCGGGTTGTCGATCGGAAAGCCCATCACCACTTCGACGTGTTCGATTTCGCCAATGCCTTTGTTTTCGGCCAACTCCACCAGGCGATTCATCACCGGGTGGTAGCGGTAGTGAAACGCCTCCATGAATTTCACTCCGGAGGCGTCGTGTTCCCGCGCGACCGCGCGGGCTTCATCGGCGTTGCTCGCGGAGGGTTTTTCACTGAGCACGTGTTTACCCGCCTGCAATGCCCGAATGTTCCACGGCCCGTGCAGGCCGTTAGGTAGCGGGTTGTAGATCACGTCCACGTCGGGGTCGTCGATCACCTCCTGGTAGGTCTCGTGCACCTTCGCCACGCCATGTTCTGAGGCGAACGCTTCCGCGCGACTACGGTCCCTCGCGGCGATGGCGACCAGGTCGTGGCCGAGCAGAGCGGCGGGTCGCACGAGTGCTTCGGGGGTGATTCGGGCGGCGCCAAGTATTCCGATTCGCAGGGGTTTCATCCCTCGATGCTAAACCCCACGCTGCGCCTATGCCCACGGTGCTAATCTTGGGAGAGCTTGGGGCCTGTGGCGCAGTTGGTAGCGCGTCTCGTTCGCAATGAGAAGGTCAGGGGTTCGATTCCCCTCAGGTCCACCCTTAGGCCTTCCTTTAGCCCGCACTGCCCGAGCGTACGTCGCGCGGAGCCATGTCGAGCCTGGCTGTCCCTGTTGGTTGGTCTAGGACCCGCGAAGCGGAGGCTTGTCCGGCCAAGCTCGTGAGGCAAGTGTGGGGGCCGAAATCTGGGGTGAAAATGATCAAAAGATGTTTAGCTAGCTTAACAAATTGGCCGATTTGACCCGATTTTTGAGGCACAACCGGATAAAGAAACATACCCTGTCTTCTTGTGGTGGGCCAGCGTTTCTTACTGTCTTTGCTTGCGATTTTCCTTCTCGGCATCGCGCCTTCAGTGGTGCCCGTGGGGAACTCTGTTGCGCCTGCGAGTGGTACGTCAAGCTCAAGAGATCAGTATTTGGAGTTGCCGGACAATGCGGATAGCGTCTCGTCGACGTGGGATGGGATCAAATCCGCCACCGGTGACGTTATTATTCCGTCCCAAACCGATTTCACAGCCGAAGTCTGGGTGCACCCTGATTCCCTCGACAACCCAAGCGTTTGGCATCAGCTATTTCAACAGGGAGCTGACTGGGAGAGTAACTTCGGAAGATTTGGACTCAACCTGAAGACCGCAGACAAAAATTCGACCGCAGGAT
>NZ_JAVLBO010000018.1:0-29554 GCF_031581085.1 Pontimonas sp. | reverse complement strand
TTTGTGGGGGCTGAGCGCTGGCTCTCCCCCGATGGCAAAACCCAGAACTCGATCTACTACTGGAGGGATCGGCAATCCCTCGGCGAATTTTCCCGATTTCCCGAACACCTTGTCGCGAAAAAGAACTACCAACGCTGGTACCACTCCTACCAGGTGGTGATCAGCGAAGTAAGCGCCAGCTACGGCGATAGCTCCGTTCCGCACCTCTCCCAACAGGCCTCACCGCAACACGATTAGCACGACGTGATGGGGACGCGGCTTAGGTCGGTGCGAGAGTGGGAATGCCCAATTGCTTGGCAGCATGAAGCATTCGTGTGTCATAGCTCACTAGTGCATTTAACGAACTGGTGAGGCTCATCGCGGAGGCGATGTGCAGCGCGTCGAGACTTCTTAGACTCAAACCGGAGAGTCGGCCCGCAGCCTCACACAACCCCGCGGTTACGGTAAGCAAGGACATCGATGACAGCAGTGCGCCGACATCGAGAAGTGGCACGTTGAGACGAGAGGCGCCGAGCAGCAACTCGGTGCGCAAGATGTCGGAGGACACTATGTGATCCGCCGACTCGAGAGTGTCCTTCCAGTCCCCCAGGGCTGCGGTGCGATCCTCTTTTTGAAGGAACGTCATCACCGCTGAGGTGTCCAGATAAAAGACCCTCATACCCGTTCCTCGCGGATCTCATCCAGTACTTCCTGGGTCGTGACACCAGCAGGTGTCGCAGGAGTAAGAGCGGTGACCACCTCGGCAAAAGAGCGAGTGGGTTCGCTCATTAACCCTGCTTCCACAAGGTCGTCAAGGGGTGATTGACCCATCGGAATAATGCGCCCCACGGGTCTACCACGGTCAGTCACAATAATTCGAGCACCCTTTTTCACCGAGGCCATCACCTCTGAGGCGTTTTGTTTGAGCTGGCGAATACCGACCATCTTTTCCTCCATGTTCTACAAAGTAGCACTTTTTGTGTCCTCTTCTAAAAACCACTCTGAAGGGTCTGCAAACTGGGCCACACCGCAAAAATCACGGTCGTGGGAAGAATCACCATCACCAGGGGAACCAACATCCACACCTCCGCCTTACCGGCCCGGTCGACAATGGCCCGTAGGCGTTGGTGACGCGAATCAGCGCTGTGTGAGCGCACCACTTCCGCCAGTGGTGCACCGCGCTCCAAAGCAGCCGCCAAATGCTCCACCAGGGCCTCAATTTCTGGAACCGCCAGGCGCCCAGCAGAGTCGCGAAGGGTGGGGCCCAGCGGCTCCCCCAGTTCCACTAAGCGCATCACGCGCGCCCACTCCCCGGCTAACTCGCCGTGCCCGCGCTGGGCGATACGAGAGAGAGCACCGGGCAGTGATTCCCCCGCCGCGAGCGCCAGGGACAACAGCTCCAAAATGCTGGGAAATTCTTCGGCCAAGCGCTCGCTTCGCTTGGCCACCACCCGGCGCAGCATTCGGTCATACGCTCCAGCGCCGATCACCCCACCAATCGCGAGTGCCAACAGTGCCGCAGCGCTCGCCCCCAGGCCACCCGGTGTTTCGTGCCCGGTGGCCTGCAGGGCGCTCTGACCAAACGCGGCACCGAGCGTGGTAATCACCCCCAGGGCGGCTCCCGCTAATGCCCAGAGCACCCGACGCAGTCGATACTCCTCGGGCCCGTAGTCCACTCCGGCCTGTTCCACCAGCCGGTTCGCCACCGCATCACCGCCGAGGAGCAGGTGTAAGCCATTGGTGAGTCGGGTGATGGCGGGAGAGATGATCACCCCGCCCACACTCACCGGGTCGATGTGCCAGGGCGCAAGTTCCGCCCTGGCCGGAGCAGAGACGTCTCGAAGGGCGTGGGCGATGCGAAGCATCGGACTACTCACTCGAGCCTCGGCCCCCGAATCAGATACCCCCCACCAGGTGGCGAGTACCGACCACAGGCCAAGCCCCACGCCGAGGCCCAGCACCACGGCCAGGGCGCCAAGCGCATCGGGCGTCGCCGGCATCACGACCTCGCACCCGGCGACTCGTTGGCAAACCAGCGTTGGTCGACCGGGAGGCGGCCCAGTCGACTCATCATGCGATAGGCCAGGACACTGAAAAGAGCCCCCGCCACAATAATCGCCACGCCCGCGGCCGAATCGTAGGCCTGAAGGGTCTCGGTGCGACCCGAGAGGACCACCAAGACCAGCCACGGGGCGGCCACCCCAAGCCGTGACGCCGCCCGAATCCATGACTGTTTGGCCAGAGCATCTTCTCGAACCGCGATATCGGCCCGGACACTGGCCTGCAGTGAATGCAGCACGCCGGGTAGTTCCCGACCACCCACCTCGTGAGCCATTCGGAGGGCTTCGATGATCCGGTCCGCGACCGGATCAGCGACGTCGTCTTTTAACTGCGCCAGGGCACTATCGACCCTCGCACCCGATTCGACGGCCCGACCAAAATCCGCGAAAAACGCCCGCAACTCCTCCGGCGAGTGGTGCTCCAAACCCGCCACCGCTTCGGCCACTTGACCGCCGGAGCGGATTACCTGTCGAACGTGGTCGACCAAACCCGGCCATGCGGCTCTCAAGCGTCGTTGCCGCGCTTCGATGCGCCCGCGCAACACGGCCTGGCCACCGAGGCCGGAGGCGAACAGTGCGAGGGGCATCAAAATGGGAATCGGAATCAACACCCCCACTAAAGCCCCGATAATCAGCGACACCACACTCCACAGCGCGATTACCACGGGGGCTCTCAAGCCGCCCCAGCCCGCCTGGTCCAGTGACTGCTGCAGTCGGGCCAACACCCGGCCCGCCACGCGAGTCTGTGAGGGCTTCGACGCGTGGCGCACGCCGGGTGACACAGCGCCTGCCCCGGTCCCAGAGCCACTGCCCGCATCCGTCACCTCCGGGGTGGCAGGGGCCAGGCGACCCAGGGGGCTTTCACCCCGCGGCAGTAACAGCAGCAGTCCCGCGGCGAGGCTTAGCCCCCACACCACACCGAGCGCCTCCCACCAGGTCACCCGAAAGCTCCAGGGTCACGCTCCAGCTGGTCGTCAGAGCTCGCCGAATGGGTGCCCTCCGGGCCGATGTGTACCCGGGCGAGTTCGCCGCTTCGCCAATCGAACACGGTGTCCGCGTCAATGCCGCCGCCCTGTACACCTCGGGGTTCGATGATCTCTCGGACCCGCCTGGATCCATCGGGGCGTAATTCTGCGTGGACGACAACGTCGATCACCCCCGCGACGGTGGGGAGGACAAAGCCGCGGTCAATGTTGCCCCCCGCCAACAGCGGCAGAGTGCAGAGTTTTTCCAGGGCGTGGCGTGCGCTTTTGGCGTGGATAGTGCAGGCTCCGGGAAGGCCCGAGTTCAACGCGATGAGCAAATCGAGTGCTTCGGCCTGGCGCACCTCGCCCACCACAATTCGGTCGGGCCGCATTCGAAGCGCCTCTTTCACTAAACGGCGCAGGGTGACCTCCCCGGTGCCCTCGAGGCTGGGGCCTCGACACTGAAGCCCCACGTGATCGGGGATCCCCAAATCCAGCTCAAACGTTTCCTCCACACTCACCACGCGATCCTCGGGGGGCGCTGCCCGCAACAGGGTGTGGAGCAGTGTGGTCTTACCCGCTTGGGTGGCGCCAGAGACCAGCACGGTTTTGCCGTCCCGAATCGCCGCGCGGAGATAGTGGGCAGCAGCCAGCGACAACACCCCCCGCTCGACCAGGTCGGCGAGGTCTCGGATGGCTTTACTAAATTTCCTGATGTTGACCGACCAGTGCGCGCGAGTGATGTCGGGAATCACCACGTGCACCCGCGAGCCATCCGGGAGCGACGCGTCGACAAAGGGTTGGGAAATATCCACGCGCCGCCCGGTGGGCCGCAACATCCGCTCGACGAGTCCCCGAACTTCCTCGTCGCTCAGTACCAGTGGGAGGGCTTCACTGATTCCCGACCGCGCAATGAACACCCGGTCGGGGGCGTTGATCCATATTTCTTCGACCTCGGGATCGTCGAGTGCTTCCTGGAGGGGGCCAAGACCCTCGAGGGTGGCGCGCAGACTGGAGCGAAGCTGTTTTTCCCCCGCCTCCCCTAACACCTCGCCGCCCAGGCTCGCTTCTGCGTGTCGAGCAATTTCCTCATCGACAATGCCAGCAAGCGGGGCGTTTACCGATTGAACCGCTCGCCGCCTAATCTGCTCTGCGAGGCGAGAGTCATTCGCTGGGGCTACCTGGGGACCACCGGGGGGTGAGAAAAAAGTACTCATGCCCACCACCGTGGCAAGGCGGCAGACACCGTGCAGGAGTTGTCCCCAGCATCACGACAGAACGGTATGCCGCTGCCACACCGCCTCGCGGGACACCGTGTGCCTCACCGGCCGCGGGATAGACTGTGAGCGCTGCGGGAGTGGTGAAATTGGCAGACACGCAGGATTTAGGTTCCTGTGCCTTCGGGCGTGGGGGTTCAAGTCCCCCCTTCCGCACAAAGTACAACCCAGTGGGTAGCCACAACGGGGTGGGCCGTCGACTACACCTCGAAGAGCACCAGGGAGGCCGCCATGATGGCCATCCCGGCGATCACCCCGTAAATGGCGAGTTGACCTCGACCAAACTCCCTGGCCGCGGGGAGCAGGCTATCCAGCGCGATATAGACCATGATTCCCGCGACGGCGGCGAAAAGGGCCCCGAGTAGCCCGTCAGAAATGAAGGGCTGTAAAACCAGGTAGCCCAGGACAGCGCCCAGGGGCTCGGCCAAACCGCTCAGTACGCCCAACCCAAACGCCCACAACCTATTGCGCAGGGCAAAATACATCGGAATCGCCACCGCGATGCCCTCAGGAATGTTGTGAATGGCGATGGCGACACCCACCGATAACCCCACGGCGGGGTCATCCAGGGTGAGAAAAAAGGTGGCAATCCCTTCGGGAAAGTTGTGAATCGTGACCGCGAGGGCCACGAGCAGACCCGCACGAAAGAGCCGCCGGGCGGGTTCAACCAGAAATTGACTCTCCACGTCCGCTTTGGCGAGGCGTCGTTTTTCCTCGTTGGGTAGGGGAAGGTCTGGCAAAAATCGGTAGAGCACCGCCATCAGCAGTGTTCCCGCGAGAAACGCCACCGACGCTTCGAGTAGCCCGCTGCCGCCGCTGTCGGAGGAGAGAAAATCCATCGCTTTGGGGATGATTTCCACAAACGACACATAGAGCATGACGCCCGCGGAAAAGCCCAACGCTAAAGCGAGAAATCGGTCATTGGTGGTTTTCGCAAAAAGCCCCAGAGCCGCACCAATACCGGTGGACAACCCTGCACCGAGGGTCACCAGAAAGGCGAGAAGTACTGGGCTGTCCATCACGACTGAGCTTAGCAACGCCGCCCCGGGCATCATGGAACACACAATCCCTTCGGCTGAACCCTCCACAGCCCTCAGAGCCAGGACATCCGGGGCGGGGACGTCGGGGGCCTTGGAGTCGGAGCGCTCTTCCGGGGCCCTTCGGGGGTGTCTTTTTAGACTCCCTGGTACCGCTCAATGAGGGCTCCCGCGAGAGCCTGGAATGCTTGCCCGCGGTGGCTCACCCGGTTTTTATCCGACACGGTCATTTCTGCCGCCGTGTGGTCTTGACCGTCGGGAATGAACACCGGATCGTAGCCAAAACCGCCCGCACCTCGGGGTGCCTCGGCGATGGTGCCGTACCAGCGACGCTCGATGGTGAGTTCACCGTCGGCGTCGACCAGTGCCGCAACGCAGACGAAATAGGCCCGGCGATCGCTCACACCCTCCATGTTTTCCAGCAAAAGCGAGACGTTATCGGCATCATCGCCGCTTGGACTGTAACGCGCGGAGTGGATGCCGGGTGCTCCATCGAGCGCATCGGCACAGATGCCCGAATCGTCGGCGATGGTGGGCTGGCCGCTATCGGCAAACCCCACCCGCGCTTTAATCAGCGCGTTGTCGACAAACGCGTCGCCGTATTCCACCGGCGCGTCGCCGTGGGGGCCGGTGATGTCGACCGACGGCCACACCTCAGCCATCAGGGTGTGAACCTCATCGCGCTTATGCGCGTTGTGACTAGCGAAGACGAGTTGCATTAGGACTCCAATGTGTGTCGCTGGATATCCACGAGTGTGGAAATACCCTCGAGTGCGAGGTCGACGAGCTCATCGAGCTCGTCTTTCGAAAACGGTTGACCCTCCGCGGTGCCCTGCACTTCAACGAGCAGGCCCCGCCCGGTGGCGACCACATTCATGTCGGTCTCCGCGGTGGAGTCCTCGTTGTAGTCCAAATCCAGTGCCGGTTCACCCTCGACGATGCCCACACTGATCGCGGCCACCTCGTCGATCAGCACGTTGGCACCCTGGGGGACGTGACCCTGTTGTTTTGCCCAGCTGATCGCATCGGCGAGGGCCACGTAGGCTCCCGTGATGGCCGCTGTCCTGGTGCCGCCATCGGCCTGCAACACATCGGTGTCGATGACGATGGTGTTTTCGCCCAGTTGCGAATACGACACCACGGCGCGCAGCGACCGACCAATCAAGCGAGAAATTTCGTGGGTGCGACCACCGACTCTGCCTTTCACCGCTTCGCGGTCCATCCGGGAATTGGTGGAACGAGGCAACATTCCGTATTCCGCGGTCACCCAGCCGGTGCCCTGGCCTTTCAACCACCGCGGAACGCCCGGTTGAAACGACGCAGTACACAACACTCGGGTGTTGCCAAAGCTCACCAGTGCGCTGCCTTCGGCGTTTTCTGACCAGCCGCGCTCAATGCTGACCTCACGCAGTGTGCGGCGATTCCTTCCCTGGGACCGGCTAAGCGTCATGGGGTGGTGTCCTCTCCTCGAGACCGTGAGGCGTGCTCGCGTGGACCGCACGGATGAAATCTTCTGCTCGCTCTTGGTAGTCACGGTACCTGCCGAAACTTGGAGCCCCTGGCGAAAGCACAACGACGTCGCCCGGCCTGGCGATGCTTCGAGCAGTCGACACCGCATCAGCCATGTCGGCGGCGTCAACCAATTGCGGCCAGTGGCCCTCATCGATGCCGGCGTCGAGAAGCCAGGTTCGCACTTTTTCCAGAAGTGCCGGACCCGAATCGGGGAGGCCAATCAGTGCCGTCGGGGGGTGTGCGACGAGTTCTTCTCGAAGCGGCCCGTCATCGACACCGCGGTCTCGACCGCCCACGAGGGCGATCACGCCCGCACTGCGCAGCGAGCGCAGTGCGGCGGCGAGCGCTGGCGGGTTCGTCGAGAGCGAATCGTTGATAAAGCGCACCCCGGAGGCGTCCGGTACGGGCTCCATGCGGTGGGGTAGAGGGCGAAACGACGCGAGCGCTTCGGCGGTGACGGCGTAATCGATGGTGGTCACGCTCTCGAGGGCGCCGAGGGCGAGCAGGACGTTCCAGGCATTGTGTTCGCCCACGACGCTCAGTTGATCGAGCCGGATAATCTCCCGGTCGTGGTGGGCGAGCACGGCCTGGCCGTCTCGCTGTGCGATGTGCCAGGGCTGGCCCTCACCGACGTTGTGTCGGGGGAGACTCGGATACCGCTTCTGCAATTCGGCCAGCAGCGTCTGCTGAGTGGTGTTGACCACGACGTGTCGGGGGCCGTGGCCCACCAGGTTCAGTTTGTCGGTGGCGTACTGATCGAAGCTGCCGTGCCAGTCGATGTGTTCTTCAAACAGGGCGGTCAATACCGCCGTGTGCGGGGAATAATGCAGAGTGCTCGCCTGATAACTGGAGACTTCCGCGACCACCCAGCTGGCCTCCGGGAGGTCCCACAGGGGCACACCGACATTGCCCCCCAGCACCGCGTCCACTCCGTGGGCGCGCAACAGGTGGTGGATCACCGCACTGGTGGTCGATTTTCCCTTACTTCCGGTCACCCCGATGATGCGCGAATGGTGGAGGGAGAAAAACAGGTCCGTTCCCGACGTCACCCGCGCTCCGGCGGCCTCAAGAGCTCCAAATAGCGGGTTTGCCGGCGCCACACCCGGGGACACCACGGCGATGTCGATTCCCGCGGGCAGGTCGTGCTCACCGCTCACCGTGTGCAGGGGAATATCGAATGCTTCCCGCCAGGCCGCGGCGTGATCACCGTCGACCTGGTCGAGCGCTAAAAGCGTCGCACTCGGGACATCCCGCAGCAGCATTTTCGCCACCGCGTGGCCTTCTCGGCCAACGCCGACGATGGCCACGCGCAATCCGGCGAGATCGGCCGGGGTGAGTCCGTGTTCAGCGAAGCGCACCCTGGGCCTCCTGATACGCGGGCGGCAGTGTTGCCCCGTCGGCCGAGGCGCTCCAGACACGGTGTTCGAGTTCTTCGTGGACGTCCGCGAGGCCCGGAATGACGTCCTCAAAGTGGGCGACCACTCGGTGTCCCGCCCACTCTTGCCGCCTGGCCGCCACGCTCAGGGCCACCATGGATTCGGCTTCTGTTCCCACACACTCGAAGGGCTTGTGCCGAGCGAGACCCAAGAGCTCCTCGTAGCCGGGGATTTGTTCAGACTCGTGCAAGAGGTCGCGGCCGAAGATGGCTCGCAGCGCACCGGGAGCCAGATAGGCCGAGAGCGCGAGGTAGACAAAGCGACACTTATCGCACTCACCACACCAGCCCACGTCACCGGCATCCATCCGGTAGGCGCGGTTACAACTGGTGGCCACCCGGTGGTACTGGGGGTATTTGGCAAAAGCCCCGGCAATGCGCAGTTCGCTAAACGGGCGAAGCAGCGAGAAGTAGTGTTCCGAGCTAAGCCCCGCCTGGGGTCCAATGACGTCCTGCAGGGCGCGTTCGGCCTCCCACGACTTGGACCACTGGTGGTTAATCGACCAGCCCTCCACCTCGAGGGTTTCATCGGAGGCAGACGACTCGTTTGACATGACAACGGGCCCCCCGTCGAGGATTCGCGACTGGCACAGCGCGATCAGCGAATTCATCGCCGTGACGGGCACGTGGCCGTTTTTGCCCCCCTCGGCGTTTAGCTCCAGTAGCCGCGGGTCGATGGTGCGCTGCGCGGTCACCAGCGGGTGACCGCTCGCCAGCGCCACCCGACGAATGGTGGGGTTGGCATTGACGGCGAACTGGATGGGGTGCAGGCGGTGCTGGTGGAGTAGCTCCACGCTGACCACCGAATCTTTACCACCGCCGATTGGCACAATCGGGTCGCCGTATTGTTCGCGCCAACGAGATTTTGGCCACGCCGATGCCACACCCGGAGCGGTGTTCACAATGTCCGGCTGAAGCGGTCCTTTGAGGCCGTTTCGGTAGGCAAACTCGGCCATGCCCGCCTGGATCACCAGGGCGAGGTAGTCCAGGGCGTGCTCGGTAAGCCCCGGCGCGTCGATCCGGTATTCGTTCGGTGCGGCCAGTTTGTAATAGCTAAGCCCCAGCACGGCCCCGAGGAGGACCAGGAGGGAGTCCAAACGCAGCGTATCCACCCGTTCGGAAAGACCCGGGGTGAACTGTATTTTTTCGGTGAAGTCGATGTCTGGCACCGCCTCGCCGGAGAGCCGAAAGTGAAAGGTGGCCTCAAAACGGGTGCCCGAGAAGCGATATTCCCGGTAGGAAAACGTGGTGTAGGCGGTGGGGTCAAACGCCATGAACCAGCTCACACCCCCCTGATTGAACCGTCGGGCCAACGCCCGAAGCAGTGCCAATCCTAGGCCAGAGACTCCTGGCGCACAGCGCTACCACGCCTGGCGCCCGGCCTCCTGTTCCAGGAGCGGCTCCAGGTCAGCCAACCGGCCAAGACCCGCCAGGGGTTTCGACATTCGGTGGTTGTGTCGAAGCAACTCCCGGTGTCGGTGGAGAAACGCCCAGTAGCCGGCGGTGAAAGGACAGGCGTTGTCACCGACCCGCACGTCGGGGCGAAACGGACACCCCGCGCAGTACTGAGTCATCTTCTTGATGTAGGCCCCTCCCGAGGTGTACGGCTTGGTCGCCACCACACCCCCGTCGGCGTGCTGGCTCATGCCCACCACGTTGGCCGGCATCACCCACGGCGTCCCGTCCACAAAGGCATCGACAAACCACCGGTTCAGCGCCGCCGGGTCGATTCCGCGCTGTAGTGCGTGGCTGCCCAACACCATTAACCGGTTGATGTGGTGACTCCAACCGCGATCGTGTACCTCCTGCAGCACCGTTTTCACGCAGTTCGAGCGCACTAACTCGGGCTGTAGAGCCGCAAATTCTTCCGGCAGGGCTGTGTGGTGGCCCAGATAGTTGGAGTCCTCGACATAGTCCGGCCCCAGATGCCAGTAGAGGTGCCACACCCAGTCGCGCCAGCCGGCCACCTGTCGAATGAAGCCCTCCACGCTGTTGAGGGGAACACCGCCCTGGTGGTATCGCTCGAGGGCCGCGTCGATGACTTCGCGCGGGTCGAGTAGGCCCAGATTCATCGGCACGCTCAGCAGTGAGTGCGCCATCGACCAATCTTCCGGCATCGCGGCATCCTCGAAGGGGCCAAACGGCTCGAGGCGGTGGTCGAGGAAATCCTGCAGCGCGGCGAGTGCTTCCTCTCTGGTCGCGGCAAACACTCTCGGGCCATCGGAGCCTAAGAAGGTCGCCTCGCCGGAGGCTTCCATCCGGTCGAGCTCGGCGCGCACCCACACGTCGATGTCGTCTTCTTCCGGCCAGAGCGGTTCTGCTAATCCCAGCGTGGTCTGGCCTTTCGGGGGCGACTGTCGATTATCGGCGTCGAAGTTGTAGGCGCCACCCTCCGGGACGACACCGCCGGTCTGGGCATCGGGCACCATCAGGTACCCCTCCCGGTGCCGCACGTCTCGATAAAACGATTCCAGCAACAACTGGCTTGGCTTTTTGGTCGAGACCCACGCGGAGAAATCTTCTTCGCTGGTGACAAAGCCACGCGAGTCCAACACGCTGACCGACGCCTCCTGGGCGAGTTCGGCCACCATCTTGCGCAGCCCGTAGGAGGGGGGATTGATCACTTCGAGGTCTCTGCCACGCAGTACCTCGCGATAGGAGGTGGCCTGGTGGACCTCCACCCGATCGCCCCACTGGGCGATCCGGTGGTAGAGCGCGGAGAGGATCAGGTGGGCCTTCTGTCGGTGCATGGTCCGGCGGGCAAAAATACCCCGATTATCGACCACGATGAGGGGACCGCCGTCGTCAAAGTGGGGGCCCAGTTGATCGGGTGTGAGAAAGCGGGGAACAGAGGCAGACATAGCGAAAGTGTAGGGAGCAAAAATGGTGACCCGCCGGGCACTCGCCGTGGTTTGTAAGCTGAGCATATGTCTAGCGCCCTGCTCACCGACCACTATGAGTTGACCATGGTCGATGCGGCCCGCCGCAGCGGACGGGCCTCGAGGCGCTCAGTGTTTGAAGTGTTTGCCCGCCGACTCCCCGCCGGTCGCCGCTACGGGGTCGTGGCCGGCACCCACCGGCTGATCGACGAGATTGAGAATTTTCGATTTGGCGACGAGGAGCTCGCGTTCCTCGCCGAGCGCTCCATCGTCGGCGACGACACCCTCGACTGGCTCGCCGATTACCGGTTCTCCGGGACAATCCGGGGCTACCGGGAGGGCGAAATGTATTTCCCGCACTCCCCCATCTTGCAAGTGGAGGGCACTTTTGCCGAAGCCTGCCTGATTGAAACCCTGGTTCTGAGCATCCTCAACCACGACACCGCGGTCGCGAGCGCCGCCAGTCGGATGGTGCAGTCCGCCAATGGCCGACCCCTCATCGAGATGGGCTCGAGGCGCACCAGCGAACACGCCGCCTGGGCGGCAGCTCGGGCGGCCTACCTGGTGGGTTTTTCCCACACCAGCAATTTGGAGGCGGGCCGACGCTACGCAATTCCCACTCTGGGCACCGCCGCGCACGCGTTCACGCTGCTGCACGACTCGGAAGACGACGCCTTTCGGGCTCAAATTGACTCTCTCGGGACCGAGACGACTCTGCTGGTGGACACTTTTGATGTGGAGCGCGCCGTGCAGCGCGCGATCAGTGTGGCCGGTCCCCACCTGGGGGCGGTGCGCATCGACTCGGGAGATTTACCCGTGGTGGTGCGCCAGGTGCGCGAACAGCTCGATCGCTTAGGCGCGAGCTCCACGCGAATTGTGGTGACCAACGATTTAGACGAATACACGATTGCCGCCCTCCAAGCCTCACCCGTGGATGCATACGGTGTGGGCACTTCCGTGGTGACTGGTTCCGGCCACCCCGCCGCCGGCCTGGTCTACAAACTGGTCGCCCGAGAAGACGATTCCGGCGAGTGGGTGTCGGTCAACAAAACCAGTGTCGGTAAGGCCCATTCGGGTGGCCAAAAAGAGGCCGTCCGCGTACTCGCGGACGGCATTGCCCAGTACGAGCGGGTGTTCACCAGCCCCACAGACCACTCCGAGGTGCCGGATTCGCGGGCGCTGCTGGTCGATTACGTCCGCGATGGCCACCGGGTGGACCGTGCTGACACACAAGCATCGCCCGGCCTCGACTCCTCGCTTCGCGCCGCCGCCGTGCACCACATCGCGGCCATTGCGGAACTGCCACACCACGCGTTTCGCCTCGCCGATGGCGACCCCGCAATCGACACGGTCATTGACTAATTCACCGACGTGGTGCCAGAACACAGGATGAGTGTGCCCGCCACCCGTTTTCCCGCGACACGTTTTAGACTGGGGTCATGGCTGAACCCGAAGAGACCACCGGTGGCGGTGTTGATGTACTCGACCGTGAATTGGAAGAGCTACTCGAAGACGAACAGCTCGAAGACGGCGATCACGAGCGCTTTTCGCACTACGTGAAAAAAGACCGAATTGTCGATTCGGCGCTTAGTGGCTCACCGGTTCGAGCCCTGTGCGGAAAAATTTGGACCCCGGGGCGTGACCCCGAGAAATTCCCGGTCTGCCCCGAGTGCAAAAAAATCTACGAGGGTCTAAAAAAGTAGTCCTCGCCCGCGATCCACTCGCCCGCCATCATCGCGAGTTCGGCTCGGTGTCGTTGCGGGCTTGGGAGCGCTGACTTGTGAGCGGTGGCCCTAGGACAACTCGTCCAGGGTGACTCGAACCGTGTAGGACTGATCGCCTCGCACGTAAGTGAGCGACGTTTCGGTCCCGCCGGGCACGGTACGTACCTGTGCGGTCAAGTCGATCCGGTTGGTGATGGGCAGGCCGTTGAAGCGGGTGACGATGTCGCCGGCTCGAATGCCCGCCTCGTCTGCTGCACCCCCCGGGGTGACGCTGTCGATCGTCGCACCCGAGACGGTCGCATTTTCATCAAAGGCCGCGTCGGTGACGGTCGCGCCGAGCAGACCGTGGCTCGCGTCGCCACTGTCGATGAGTTCGTTGGCGATGCGCATCGCATAGTTCGAGGGAATGGAGAAGCCTAAACCGATGCTTCCCGCGCCCTGGGCGCTCACTTGATTGGACGCAATGGCGACGTTAATGCCGATGAGTTCGCCCTGGGTGTTGAGCAGCGCCCCCCCGGAGTTGCCAGGGTTAATCGACGCGTCGGTTTGGATGACGGGAAGCGACACCGTGCCGAGGCTGCCGGACTGGCCAAACGGTAGGTCAAAGTCAAACAGGTTGGGACCGTCGTCTGGCGTTTCTGAGGAGCCCACCGTAATGGAGCGATTGAGCGCGGAAACAATTCCGTTTGTCACCGTGTTTGACAGGCCCAACGGAGCTCCGATGGCGACTGTCTGGTCGCCGACGTTGAGTGCGTCCGAATTGCCGAGCGCGATGGGGGTAAGGGGCTGCCCGGTATCAATTTTGACCACGGCGATATCCGACAGCGGGTCGATTCCCACGACTTCACCCGGCCACAACCGGCCATCGGTCGTGGCGACGCGGATCCGCGGGTCTGTCTCTGAACCGCCGACGCTCACCACGTGCGCGTTAGTCACAATGTGACCCTCGGCGCTAATGATGACTCCTGAGCCGCTGCCCCCCGTGCCCATTCCGGCCACTTCGAGGGTCACGATGGAGGGCATCGCCTGGGCAGCGACGGCCGATATCAGCGTCGCGTCATCCACCTGGTTAACCGTGACGGTCTGCGGGCTGGTGGTACCGGCGGTGACCAAACCGTCGGAGGTCAGCTGCCACACCGCAAACGATGCGCCGCCCACACCGCCGAGGACCGAACCGACAACTAAAGCCATCACCGCGCCAAACTGGCGAAGGCGTGCGGCTTGGCGTTGTCTTTTCTGTTGACTCTCACCCGCCAGCACGGCATCACGAATGCCCTGATAGCGACTGTGATGAAACGGTGAGCCGGCATATCCCGAGCGGGGGGGTTGTTCTTCAGCGTCGACAGAATCTTCCGACCCGGAATCACTTGACCCGGAATCACTTGACCCGGCCTCTTCGACGCCAGCAGGCTCGATGTCGCCTGGCTCGATGTCGCCTGGCTGCGTCGAATCCGATGCTGGGGCGTTTGAGTCGCTGGAGGGTGGGGAGGGTGGTGTGGCGGAAGACGATTCTGGGAGTTCGGGGTTTTGCGAATCTGCGTTGCGCTCTGACATTGACAACCATCCCTTCGACTTCCCTCAGTGTGTAACCCCAAGCTTGGCGAAGCCTTAGTGAGACCTTGGTTTCACGCGCGAAGTCACTGGAGAAGCTCCGAAAGAGCCTAGTGGTCATCTGTCACCAACAACGGCGAGACGCTCAAAACCCGCACGTTTCTCGACGACGCCCGAGCACTGACCTGCCCTTCGATGCGTTCAAACTCGTCGCCTTCGAAGCGAAACTCCACCCGGTAGTCCACCACCAGCCCCACCCGGTAGACACCGGGGCGCAGGTAGCGGTGGGAGGTGTCCGTGGGAGAAAACTGCGGAGCATTTCGACGAGACCACGACTCCCCTCTGGTCCCAGTACTGCGACTCGAGCCATCACCGAAGCTCCAGTGGTAGCCGCTGGGTCGAAAGCGCACCTCGACCGGCCAGCCCAGCAACTCCCCGCGCAGCGTGTGTGAGGACGCTCGGGCGATCACGTTTGTCGGCAGCGTCGGAACGCTCCACCCGTCTGGCTCCACCACGATGCTCGGTCGCTGTGGTCGAAAGTTTTTGAGCTCTGAGGCGTAGCGCGGGGGTGTGGGTGGGGTGGCGCTTCCCTCTTCGGCGGGAGGGTTTTTACTGGGGGCTTGGCCCCGACAGAGCCCCTGAACCTTGATTTCGCACTCGGAAGATCCAAGCTCTGCCTCCTGTCGAATGGGGGGCGGCTCGTAGGACCCGCCTCCTCCTGTCGAGCCGTTGGCGCCACCGGGCACATCGCCACCCTCCTGGCTACCCTCCGAGCCACCCTGCTGTTCTTCTCGGATGATGGTGACCTGGTCGCCATCATTTTCGCTACTCCACTGGGTCGTGTTGTCACTGCAGGAATCGGCGTTTCGCTCGGCTTGAGAGCATTGGCCGTAAGCGACGGCACCCGCCGACAACACCCCCGTAAAGGCCAGGGGTATCAGAAGGGCTACTGCCCACCACTGTCGCTGCCACACGGGTGATACCCCCTCCACGCATCGGTCGCATCCACTTTCAGAGAATCGAATCCGGTGCCCACCAACCACAGCAGGACCGGCTCGAGCGGTCCTGCATCGGGTTGTGTTTGGGCGATGAACTCTTGCCAAATGGCCACTTCGGCGTCGGTCGGGCCGTCGGTGGCGTCCTCGTCGTCCCCGGGAATGAGCGTCGACCGCGGCGTCAGGGTCGAATCGGGAGCCCTCTCGCCCGGTGGGGGCGCGGTGGACAACCATTCGACGAGTCCCTCTGGTGGGTCGGGTGAATTTGCGGGAACCACCCACACGTTTCTCGAGTCGATACAGGCGAACACGGCCACCTCCCACAGGCTGTTGTGGCTCGAGCGGACCGATTGGACCTTCGGGGCAAAAAAGTCGGTCTGACCGAGGGTTTTGATGCCGCGCTCGCGGTAGTCGGCAAAGCCCCGCTGTTCGACTGGCAACCACTCGGGCGTGACGATCTGTGCCATGTCGTCCGCGGCGGCTCCACCCGAGGCTCCCACCCGGTCGGTCAGTGCCAAATATCGCCGGATCGTCTCAACCGCCTGTGGCGTGACATCGGAGACTGAGGGCGTGGCGATGTCCTGTGACCGGGCCATCGGCCCGTCACTCTGAGCCCCCTCGAGGCTCTCACTCCCGTCTGTTGACCGACCCGCGAGGGGGTCTGGAGTGTTTTCTGGTGCGCGCTCCCGTGTCCCGGAAGTCGCCGAGCCCTGACCGAGAAGCCCGGTCGAAGAATCCAGGGCCTCGGTCGAAGAATCCAGGGCCTCGGTCGAAGAGTCCAGGGTCTCGGCTGATTCTTGCCCCACGGCGGACCCCGGGTCACCGAATTCCCCCTGCCCACCGACACAGGCGGTGAGGACTAGCGCGGACAGCGCGAGCGAGACCGCCGGCGACGTCCTCACCAACGCGAGGCGAAGGGAATCATTGGCTCTCGTGCGTCGTGACATGACGGGCAGAGTAGACCGACTGCCACACCCCGGGGGCGCGTTATCCACACCGGGGGTGGCGCGTTGTGGCTCTAGCCGATGAAGCCCACCAGTTCGCGCGCGGTGCCGTCATCGATGATCAGATCGGTGATCACTCCCGCCGCGAGGGCTCCGCGCAGGGCCTCCAATTTGCGTTGACCGCTGACGACACACAGCCGCCGGGGCGCCTGGGAGATGACGTTTAGTCCTGGTCCACTCGAGCGAGCGTTTACTTCAATGTCTGTCCAGGTCCCATCCGCGCGGTAGAAGACGGTGGCGACGTCGCCGACGATGCCTTCGTCTCGCAGCTGTTGAATTTCTCGACCATTTAAATAGCCGCCGGTGTAGACCTGGCTGGGAACATCGGCGTTCATCGACCCGAGGCCAAATAACGCCAAGTCCATGCGGCGCTGGAGCTCGAGGACTCGCTCGGTGCTGCGCTCTTGCCACATGAGCTCTTTTGTTTGAGCGTTGTCGAAAAATGTGGGCACGGGAAAGTGCTGGACACGAGCTTGATAGGCGTCGCCGAAGCGCTGCAGGATTTCACTCGCGTAGGTCACGCCCGTGGTGTGGTCGTTGCCGGCACCGTTTAGCTGGACCACCTCGGCGTTGTTCACCGTTTTCTTAATCAAGTGTCGACTGATGGCGCTCAGGGTGGAGCCCCAAGCGATGCCGAGGGTCATGTTGGGTGAGAAAAATTGCCCGAGCATTCGTGCGGCGCTGAGCGCCACGCGTTCGAGCCGGTCGACGTGCGAGGTGCGATCGGGCACCGGCACGAGGTAGGCGTTCACGCCATAGAGGTCTCGAATTTGACTCTCGATACGCCGCGGAGCGTCTTCGGGTGAGTGCACACGAATGTCCACAATCCCCTGCGATCGGGCCATCGAGAGCAGCCGTGAGACGGTGGAGCGGCTCACCCGAAGCTCATTGCCTATCGCCTCCATGGTGAGGTCTTGGAGGTAATACAGCTGGGCGGCTTTGAGCGCGTCTCTGGTCCGCAGGGTGTCTTGGGTTCGAGGTGCCATGGCCGACATTCTTGCACGTTCGTGCAAATGGTTTGAGAGGAAGTTCATTTCTGTCGCAAGCTTCTGCGAATACAACGTCCGTTCGCAATGATGCGGGAAAGGTGCTCGTGGCAACTCGTTCTCTGCCGAAAACGGCTCACAGCAGATTGGCTGACTGGTCGGCTGACCCCGGCACCGATGTCCTCGTCGTCGGTGGCGGGATCAACGGTCTCGCCGTATTCCGCGAGCTCGCCCTCCAAGGCGTCAAGGTCACCCTGGTCGACAAGGCCGACTACTGCTCGGGCGCCTCGGCTGCCTCCTCGCACATGATCCACGGCGGCATCCGCTACCTCGAAAACGGCGAAATCCGCCTCGTGCGCGAATCGCTCCTCGAGCGAAACCGCCTGTTGGCGACAGCCCCGCACTTCGTGAAGCCGCTGAAAACCACCATTCCCATCTTTTCGCTGTTTTCGGGCATCCTCTCCGCGCCCTTCAAGATTTTCACCCACCGCTCCGGCAAGCCCACCGAACGCGGCGCCGCGCTGATCAAAATCGGGCTGATTTTGTATGACACGTTTGGCAGAAACGGCGGCCGCATGCCCCGCCACCAGTTCTTCGGCCGCAAAAAGACCATGGCCACTATCCCCGGAATCAACGACCGGGTGAAGTATTCGGCCCACTACTACGACGCCGCCATCGAAAACCCCGAGCGCCTCGCGATTGACCTGCTCCAGGATGGACTGGCCGCCGGACCCCACGCCCGCGCCGCCAACTACGTCTCCGCGAGTGCCCACCACGACGGCCACACCACCTTGACCGACGAACTCTCGGGCGACACACTCGACATGAGTGCCACCGTGGTGGTCAACACGTCCGGCCCGTGGACCGACCTCACGAACCGGGCACTCGGTGTCGACTCGCACTACATGGGCGGAACCAAGGGATCACACGTGGTCCTCGACAACCCCGAACTGCACGCCGCATGCAACGGCCGCGAGATTTTCTTTGAAAACAAAGATGGACGCATCGTGTTGATGTACCCGCTGCTGGACCGGGTGCTTCTGGGAACAACCGACATCCCAGTGGATGACCCCAACGATGTGGAGTGCACCGAAGAGGAAGTGGACTACTTTTTTGACCTCGTGGGCTACGTCTTTCCGGACATCACCCTGGATCGCTCTCACATTGTCTATCGCTACTCGGGGGTTCGCCCGCTACCGGCAGCGGGCGATGTCAACCCCGGAGTCATCTCCCGCGACTATCGCATCGTGCGAGACCCACTCGACCAAGAGACCACCATGCTGAGTCTGGTGGGCGGCAAATGGACGACGTTTAGGGCGATTGGTGAACACATCACCGACGACGTGCTGGCAGAACTCGGTCGCGAACGCACGGTGGGAACCGCCGAACTGGCCATCGGTGGAGGCTCCGGATTTCCCACCACCGATTCCGAGCGAGACAAATGGCTGAGTGCGCACGCTAAGGGGTTAGACAAAAAGCGCGCCCTGGAACTTCTCACCCGTTATGGAACGGTCGCCGCGGAGATTATCGGGCTCATGGACCACGACTCCGATCACGCCCTCGAGCACACAGTCGACTACTCGGTCGAAGAGATCCGCGCCGTCGTGAACAGAGAACAGGTCCACACGCTCTCCGATTTGGTGTTTCGACGGACCACGCTCGGTTTCACGGGCCGGATTTCCCCGCGTAGTCTTGCGGAGCTCGCCCACATCATCGGGGATGTTCGTGGCTGGTCAGCCCAGGAGCTCGATCGCCAAGTGTCCTCGATTCCCCTGGAAAGGTCGCTGACTGATGACTCTTGAACTACGACACGTGAGCCTGTCCGATCAGACCGAGGACCTGCTCTACGACATTTCCGCCACCTTCCACACGGGAATGAACGTCCTGGTCGGCCCGACGCTCTCCGGCAAAACGACGCTCATGCGCCTGATCGCCGGGTTGGTCGCACCCTCGGACGGCGAAATCATCTTTGAGGGTGAGGACATTACGAAGACGACCGTCCGCGACCGGTCGGTGTCCTTCGTCTACCAACAGTTCATCAACTACCCGGCCATGTCCGTTTTTGACAACATTGCCTCCCCCTTGAAAGTCGCCAAAGACAAGCCCTCCAAGGAGGCCATCGCCGAACGGGTGGAAGAGCTCGCCGAATTGCTGGGCCTTACCCCGCTGCTCACCCGCAAACCCTCACAGCTCTCGGGTGGCCAACAACAGCGGGTCGCCATTGCCCGCGCGCTGTCGAGAAAAGCCGACATTTTGTTACTCGATGAGCCGCTGGCAAACCTCGACTACAAACTGCGCGAGCAGCTGCGCGATGAGCTCCAGCGCATCTTCGCCGACACGGACAACATCGTGATGTATTCGACTGCTGAACCCGCCGAAGCGCTCGACTTTGGGGTCAACACTTTCGTCCTCTCTGAAGGCCGACTCGTCCAAGAGGGTCCCGCGCTGGAGCTTTACCAGCACCCGGGAACAGTCGAGGTCGCCAGAGTACTGAGCGACCCACCCATCAACCTCGTCAAGTCCACCCACGAAGACGGAAAAGCGTCCTTCGGTGATGCCAGCTTCGCCTTCGATCACCCCGCTATTGGGGACCGAGGCCAGTACCAACTGGGCATCCACCCGCACCGCATCCGGATGGAGCGCGCCCACGAAGCGGACATCGAATTCCACGGAACAGTCCAGCTCGCGGAAGTGACCGGCAGTATTACCTACCTGCATCTGGAGTTGTCGACCGGCGAGTACACGGTCATTGAACGCGACGGAGCGTTTCCGATGGAGCCGGACACCCCGGTGACCGCCTACTTCGACCCTCAAGATTTGCATGGCTTTGATGCAGACAGCGGTGTGGCGCTGTTTGCTCCAACGAGAGGGAGTGCCTAAATGGCGACCATAGAGCTGCAAAACATCGCCCACAGCTACGACGGGGGCGAAACCTTCGCGCTGAAAGAAATCAGCATGACCTGGGAAGACGGCAAAGCCTACGCGCTGCTGGGGCCCTCGGGCTGTGGCAAAACCACACTGCTCAACATCATGTCGGGCATCATCAAGCCCTCACACGGACGCATCCTCATCGACGGTGTGGACATCACCGATAAGCCGACCGAAGAGCGAAACATCGCCCAAGTGTTCCAGTTCCCGGTCCTCTACGACACGATGAGCGTGCGCAAGAACCTCGAATTCCCCTTGAAGAACCGGAAGGTTCCCGCGGACAAAATTCAGCAGCGCGTCGCGCACATCGCCGAACTGCTCGGCCTAGAAGACCAGCTCGATATTCGCCCCGGCAAACTCCGCTCCGACCTGCAGCAAATTGTGAGTCTCGGGCGCGGCCTGGTGCGCGAAGACGTCGCCGCGATCCTCTTTGACGAACCCCTCACCGTGATCGATCAAAACTTTAAGTGGACGCTTCGCAACCGGCTGAAGCGCCTCCATCTCGCCACCGGCGTCACCCTGGTCTATGTCACGCACGACCAGACCGAAGCCCTCACGTTTGCCGACGACGTGCTCTTGATGAAAGACGGCGAAGTCGTTCAGGTCGGCTCTGCCAACGACCTCTTCCTCGAGCCAAGCCACGAATTTAGCGGTTACTTCATCGGCTCCCCGGGAATGAACTTCCTCGACGCCGAGGTGAGTAACCACGAGGTCGTCGCCCACGGTGTACACCTGGGACCCGTCGCCGATACGTCACTGTCTGGCCCGCACCGGGTCGGCGTTCGCCCCGAGTTCGTGGTGCCGGTCGAAAAAGGCGGAATCGACATGGACGTGGTGAAAGTCGAAAACCGCGGCGGATTCCAACTGGCCCAGCTGGCCCTGGCAGACCAAAAAATCATGGCCAAATTGGATGCCGACCTGGAGATCTCAGCGGGCGAGCGGCGAGCATTCGGATTTGTTCCCGAGCGCACCTTCCTATTCCACGACGAGCGAGCGGTGAGCACGATGAAACCGATGAGTGCGGGGGCAGCCCGATGAATACAAAAAAGAAGAACAATAGAGCGTGGTTTCTGGTCCTGCCCGTCGTCCTGGTGGTCGCGTTCACGGCGATTATCCCGTTGATGACGGTGGCGAACTATTCCGTCCAGGACGTACTGAGCCCCGACAACAGGGTCTTCGTCGGCCTCGAGTTTTTCCGCCAAATCACCACTGACCCCGCCATCGTTGCGGCCTTTCAGCGCAACATCATCTTCTCCACCCAAATCTTGGCGATCGAAATCCCCCTGGGCATCATGATCGCGAAGTTGATGCCCCGCCGTGGGTGGAAAGCCGCTGCGGCCCTGGTGATTGTGGCCATTCCGCTGGTTATCCCCTGGAACGTCGTGGGAACCACCTGGCGAGTCTTCGCCCGACCGGATGTGGGACTGCTCGGTGTCACCATGAACCAGTTCCGACCCTTCGATATCGGCAACACCCCGGCAGATGCCTGGTTCACCATGGTGATGATGGATGTCTGGCACTGGACACCGCTGGTGGCGCTCCTGGTCTATGCCGGCTTGCGCGCCATCCCCGATGCCTACTACCAAGCCGCCTCTATCGACGGCGCCTCGGCGGTCTCGGTGTTTCGCTTTGTGGAGCTTCCGAAACTGCGTCGGGTGCTGATGATCGCGCTGCTTCTTCGCTTCATGGACTCGTTCATGATCTACGCCGAGCCCTACATCCTCACTGGAGGTGGTCCGGGAACGGCGACAGAAGTGATGAGTATTTTGCTGGCGGTCATCGCCGTCATCCAATTCGATTTGGGTCAGGCGGCGGCGTTCTCGCTGATTTACTTCCTCATCATCCAGATTTTCTCGTTCATCTTCTTCACCGTCCTCACGCTCGACGAGCGGCCGGGGGCCACCAAGCGGGCTGAGAAAAAAGTCAAGGCTGAGGCGCGAAAACGGGAAATGGCAGACGATGCGGCCTCACGGAGTGGAGTGACCAATGAGTGACACGATTGCACCCGTCCAGCGGGCAGGGACCAAGGGCACCTATTTCGACTGGAAGAGCTGGTTGTTCTGGCTGATTATGGCCGTCTGGTCGATTCCACTGCTGTGGTTGATGTCGATGTCGGTGCGCTATAACGAAGACATCTTGACCGTTTTTGAAATCATTCCGTCCAGGATTTCTTTCCGCGGTTACATCGAATTCTTCTCCGAGCCCCAGTGGTACGGCGCGTTAATCAACTCGCTGAGCTACACGACCATGAATATGGTCCTCTCGGTCGCCGTAGCGCTCCCGGCCGCCTATGCGTTTAGCCGGTTTACCTTCTCGGGTGACAAGCACCTGTTCTTCTGGTTACTGACCAACAGGATGGCGCCCGCCGCGGTGTTCCTGTTGCCGTTTTTCCAGCTGTACCAGTCGTTGGGCCTGTTCGACACGACCTACGCGGTCGCCCTGGCCCACATGCTCTTCAACGTGCCGCTCGCGGTGTGGATTCTGGAGGGTTTCATGTCCGGGGTGCCCAGGCAACTCGACGAAATGGCCGAGATTGACGGTTACTCCTTCCCCCGGTTCTTCCTCACCGTGTTCGTGCCGATGATTCGCGCGGGAATTGGGGTCACCGCATTCTTCGCGTTCATGTTCAGCTGGGTGGAACTACTCATCGCCAAAACGCTGACTGGGCCCCAAGCAATGCCCCTCGCGGTGCAAATGTCGACCACGTCGACTGCGGCCGGTTTGGACTGGGCGCTACTCAGCGCAGCCGGAGTGATCGCCATCATTCCGGGGGTCATTGTCATCTGGTTTGTGCGTAACTACATCGCCAAAGGCTTTGCGTTGGGAAGGGTGTAACGATGCTTGATTGGATGTATTGGACCACTCCGGTGGCGATCACTTTCATCGGAATCGCCCTGATGATTACCGGGATGACCATCTGGGGTCACTACCGAATCCCCATTCGCCGAAAAGGATTTCTCGGCATCGTCACCGACCGTGGCGATCGCCTCTACATCTCCATCATCACCTTCGCTCTGTTGATGGTGGTGTCTTTCGCCCTCGAGGTTCCCAGTGCGCTGCTGAGCGCCCTGGCGGCCGCCAGTGTCTCGGCGGTGATCCTCAAATGGGGCTAACAAAGGTTTGGGGGAGCGCCCGCAAGCACTCCCCCAAAGAAAGAAACTTGAAGACCTCAAGTTTCGTGTCACAGCAGTTGGAGATGGTAGCAAAAGTCTCTGACGACAAAGGAAAGGTAAATCTATGAGCACCAGAACCGTTCGGAGACGAACGCAGTATGTGGTGGCTCTCTCCGCCGTGACGACACTCGCACTGTCGGCATGCGCGGGCGCGACCGGAGGCGGTGAAGAGACCAGTTCTGAGGAACCGGCCATCGAAACCGCCGAAGGGACCGTCGAAGAGAGGGCTGAGCAGTACATTGACCAGTACTTTGCGGACAGTGTGCTGACCAAAGAAGAGCAGATGGAAGAGCTCATGTGGTTCGTCGAAGCCGCCGAACCCTACGCAGGAATGGATGTCAGTGTTCTCTCCGAGAACATTCCCACCCACGCCTACGAATCAGAGGTACTGGCAGCGGTATTTTCTGACCTCACCGGTATCAACCTGGAGCACTCGCTGATGGGTGAGGGTGAAGTGATGGAAATCATCTCCACTGAGATCCAAACGCGGACCTCGGTGTACGACGGTTTCGTCAACGACACCGACTCGATTGGTGGTCACCAGCGCGGTGACTACGTCTATCCCATCAGCACCTTGCTGGAGTCATCGCCGACCCTGCCAACTCTAGACATCGATGACTTCATCGGGCTGAGCTTTGGTACGGGATCCGACGGTGTCATCTATCAGTTGCCCGACCAGCAGTTCGCGAACCTGTACTGGTTCCGCTACGACTGGTTTAGCGACGAAGACATCCAGCAGCAGTTCGAGGAGATCTACGGATATCCGCTGGGTGTTCCCGTGAACTGGTCGGCTTATGAAGACATCGCGGTGTTCTTCTCGACCCAGGTCAACGGCGATGGAACCATCGACGGTGAAGAAGTATTTGGCCACATGGATTACGGCGCAAAGCACTTCTCGCTCGGATGGCGCTTCACCGACGCGTGGCTGTCAATGGCCGGAAACGGTGACACCGTGTTCGACCCCGAGACGGACGAGCGCACTCCCAACGGTATTCCCGTTGACGAGTGGGGTATCCGCGTCGAGAACTGCAGCCCCGTAGGTTCCTCGGTGGAGCGTGGTGGAGACACCAACGCACCCGCTTCGGTCTACGCGGTCGAGAAGTACCTCGAATGGTTCGACTATGCACCGCCGGAGGCTCAGAACCTGAACTTCGACGAGTCGGCACCTGTCGTGGGTGAAGGAAACGTCGCCCAGCAGATGTTCTGGTACACCGTGTTCACCAGGGCCACCATTGACTCGCCGGCAATGTCCGACGAGAACGGTGACCCGGTGTGGAGAATGGCTCCGAGCCCCCACGGCGCGTACTGGCAAGACGGGCACAAGCTCGGCTACCAGGATGCTGGATCGTGGACCTTCATGAACCACGCCGACGAAGACAAGCGTGACGCCGCCTGGCTCTACGCTCAATTCGCCACCTCGAAGACTGTTGACCTCGCAAAGTCGATCCAAGGATTGACCTTTGCCAGGGACACAACAATCAACTCTGATTGGTTCACCGAGAACGCCGGCGACTACGGCGGGTTGGTTGAGTTCTACCGGTCACCAGACCGCGTGAACTGGACCCCGACAGGCACTAACGTGCCCGACTACCCGTCGATGTCGGCTGAATGGTGGCAGGCCATTGGTTCTGCTGCTGCCGGTGAAATCACCGCTCAGGAAGCCATGGATCAGCTTGCAACCAAGCAGGATGAAATCATGGAGCGCCTGGAGCGCGGTGAAGTTCACGACGAGTGTGGTGTGAAGCTCAACGAGCCTCGCGACGCCCAGTACTGGCTCGACCAGCCTGGTGCGCCGTACCCAGAGCTCGCCAATGAGCGCAAGACACCAGAAACGGTGCCGTATGACGAACTGGTCTCTGGCTGGTTCGAAGGCAACTCCTACCTCGACTAGAGGCTAGGAAAAACCGCGGTTGTGCCGGTGGGGGTTTTTCTCCCACCGGCACAACTGTCTCCAGACCCAGAGAGGACACGCCCCCAATGGCATCGCCACACATTCCGCAACTGGACCTACACGACGGCAGTACGATCGACCAGCTGGGTCTGGGCGTGTACAAAGTCGCCGAAGAGGACTCCGAAAGGGTGGTCTCGGAGGCCCTCGAGGTCGGCTACCGACTCATCGACACTGCGTCGATGTATGACAATGAAGCCGCCGTGGGACGCGCGGTGCGACACAGCGGTGTCGCTCGAGAAGACATCAGCGTCGCCACCAAGTTTTGGCTCGAAGACCTCGGTTACGACAACACCCTTCGAGCCTTTGAGCGCAGCCAAGAAGCCCTCGGGCTCGACTACATTGACCGCTACCTCATCCATTGGCCGGCCCCCGAGAGGAATCTGTTCGTCGAATCCTGGGCGGCGATGTTGGCGCTCAAAAACGATGGAAAAGTGCGCTCCATTGGGGTGTGTAACTTCCACCCCGAACACATCGAGCGGCTCATTGCCGCCTCCGGAGTGGCCCCCGCAATCAACCAGGTAGAAATGCACCCGTGGCTGACGCAAGAACGGGTACGAGATTTCGACCGGGCCCACGGCATTGTCACCCAAGCCTGGTCACCGCTGGCACGGGGGCAGATTTTGGACGAGCCGACACTGGTCACGCTCGCCGCACACCACGGCAGGAGCGTCTCCCAAATCGTTCTGCGCTGGCACATCCAACGCGGTGACGCTGTAGTGGCCAAATCGGTCCGACGTGAGCGTCTCGCGGAAAACCTGCAGGTGTTCGACTTCACCCTGCCGGCAGAAGACATGGCCACGATCGAGTCGCTCAATCGCAACTACCGAACGGGTGTCGACCCCAACGACCGAAACTAGAGAGCCCGACCCTCTACTGCCCGCCCACTGACCACGGGGCCCTAAAGCGTTACTCGACCCACTCGAAACTCTTCTGGACCGCTTTTTTCCACACCCGCAGCCGCTCGGCCCGCTCATCGGGAGCCATCTGCGGCTCGAAGCGAGCTTGCTCGTGCCACTTCTGCCGTAACTCGTCGAGGTTCTGCCAGAAGCCCACGGCGAGGCCCGCGGCGTATGCGGCCCCCAGCGCAGTGGTTTCTGCCACCTGCGGTCGCAGCACCGGAATACCCAAAATATCGGCCTGGAACTGCATCAGCAGGCTGTTTTGGGTCATGCCGCCATCGACTTTCAGTTCGCTGAGCTCGCCGCCAAAATCTTCATTAATGGCGTCGAGTACTTCGCGCGTTTGAAAGGCGGTCGCCTCGAGCGCCGCGCGGGCAATGTGTGCTTTGGTGATGAAACGCGTCAATCCGACGAGGACACCCCGGGCATCAGAGCGCCAGTAGGGGGCAAATAGGCCACTGAAGGCGGGAACGAAGTGTGCGCCACCGTTGTCGGGCACACTCGCCGCTAGGGCTTCCACTTCGTCGGCACTCTGAATCATGCCCACGTTGTCGCGCAACCACTGAATGAGCGAGCCCGTCACCGCAATTGATCCCTCCAATGCGTAGGTCACGGGCTCGCTGCCCAGTTGGTAGGCAACCGTGGTGAGCAACCCGTGGGAGGAGGAGACACTCTCGGTCCCGGTATTGACCAGCAGGAAATTGCCCGTGCCGTAGGTGTTCTTCGACTCGCCCGGGCTAAAGGCCGCTTGTCCAAACGTGGCTGCTTGCTGGTCGCCCAAAATGCCCGCCACCGGGACTTCTCGCAACAGACCCGAGCTGTGTACGTGGCCGTAGACCTCGGCAGAGCTCTTGATTTCGGGAAGCATCGACACCGGTACCGAAAACGCGTCCAGGAGCTCGTCATCCCAGGTCAGCGTGGAAATATCGCACAGCAGTGTCCGAGAGGCATTTGTCACGTCGGTCACGTGCACTCCGCCGTCGATCCCGCCCGTCAGGTTCCACAGCACCCAGGTATCGGGTGTGCCACACATCAGGTGACCGTCTTCGGCTAGTTGCCGTGCCCCCTCCACGTTGTCAAGGATCCAGGAGATTTTGCTCGCCGAAAAATAGGTCGCCAGCGGCAAACCGGTTTTGTCTCGAAAGCGGCCTGCTCCGCCGTCGGCGGAGAGCTGATCGATCATGTCCTGGGTCCTCGTGTCCTGCCAGACGATCGCGTTGTAGACGGGCTGGCCGGTTCGGCGGTCCCACACGATGGCGGTTTCGCGTTGGTTGGTGATTCCCACTGCGGCGATGTCATGGCGGGTGATGTTCGCCTTACCGAGTGCCTGCCCGATCACTTCCCGACTGTTGGCCCAAATCTCCATCGGGTCGTGCTCCACCCAGCCCGCGTGGGGAAAGATTTGGCGGTGTTCCATTTGGCCGGTCGCAACGGGCAAACCGTCGTGGTCAAAAATGATGGCCCGGGTACTCGTCGTTCCCTGATCGAGGGCCAAAACAAAGGTCGACATCGTCGTCTCCAGTCTGAGTGGGTGAACTCTTCAAGAGTAAAACCCAGGGGTCACTAATGCCCCGCACGTTCGTGCGAGATTTTCACCGACAGAGGATGTCGATAACTGTTCACGAAACGCTCACCCGCTCGACAGCGAAGCAGCCGCCCTCCAGAACGCGGTCTCACTAGCCTGGAGGCGGGCCGGTTAGAGCCCTCATCCGCTCTTCATCAGCGTCGAAAGGCGATCATGGCGATTACCCACCTCCTCCTTCGGGGTTGGGCCGCCCTCGTCCACGGCACGAGAAAAACACTGCAGTCCGTGGGCGCGCTTGCGTGGCTCGACCGGTGGGCGCTCTCGAGCCGGATAGGCCTCTGGGTGCGCTCGCTTTTTTCCCTCTATGACGTAGAAGATTTTGTCCGGCTCGATCTGCCCTGGTGGACGCTCGATTCAATATCCCTGGTCGACGACTTCCTCGTCCAACGCCCGGAAGCGCGCGTCTTTGAGTGGGGCTCCGGAGCCTCCACCATCTGGCTCGAAAAGCGCGCCGGGGCCGTCATTTCGGTCGAATACGACCCCGAGTGGCACGCGATGATGCAGTCCTTGGTGGGGCCCCACACCACCCTGGTGCACACCCCCGCAGAGGCCAGTAAGCAACCGAGCGTCGGCTCAAAGATGTGGGGACACAAAGATTTGGACTACCGCGACTACGTCGCCGCACTCGATCAGGTCGACGGCGCCTTTGACTTGATTGTCATTGACGGGCGTGCACGAAGCGCCTGTCTCGAAAAGGCGGTGACCCGACTCGCCCCGGGGGGAATGGTGGTCTTCGACAACACCAACCGGCGGCGCTACCAATCGGCCCTCGAGACAGTCAAAGAAGGCTTTGAGGGCACCACAACCCACGGCTTGACTCCGTCATTGCCCTGGTCCACGCAGACGACACTGCTGCGCAAGCACCCCAGCTGAGCTCCAACGCAGCAGCACACTCTGTTCTACACTCGTGGGAATGACTGACGATACTTCTGCGGCGCAAAACTTCTCCTCACGGCTCAACTGGTTGCGCGCAGGAGTCCTCGGCGCCAACGACGGAATCGTGTCCATTGCCGCACTCGTGGTCGGTGTGGCGGCGGCGACCAACAACCGCGATGCAATCCTCATTGCCGGAATCTCCGGCATTGTTGCCGGGGCTATTTCCATGGCCCTCGGTGAATACGTGTCGGTGAGTAGCCAACGTGACAGCGAACGCGCGGTGATCGAGCGCGAGGCCCACCTGCTCGCCACCGAGCCAGAAAAAGAACTGTTGCTCCTGCAACAGGCCTACCAAGAGCGGGGACTGAGTGAAACGACCGCCCGCACCGTAGCCAATGAGTTGACCGAACACGACGCCATTACGGCCCACCTGCAAGTCGAAATGAATATCGACGGGCAGACCACCACGAACCCCTGGCACGCCGCACTCTCCTCTTTCGTCGCCTTCGTTCTCGGAGCGGCGCTTCCGCTTCTCGCAGTGACTATCGTGGCCGCCGACTACCGCATTGGCGCAACGGTGGTGGGCTCACTCATCGCCCTCGCCCTCACCGGAGGCGTGGGAGCAAAACTGGGCGGTGCCAAACTCCTTCCCGCCATTGCCCGGGTGATGCTCGGTGGTGCGGGGGCGCTCGTGGTGACCTGGTCGATTGGTGAGCTTCTGGGCACCAGTCTGGCGCT
>NZ_JAVLBO010000017.1:0-34010 GCF_031581085.1 Pontimonas sp. | reverse complement strand
CACACTGTCGGTATACGTCTCCACGCCGTCCGCAAGGTCCGGTAGATCTTTTGTGCCACGGTTGAGCTCTTCGGCCCCATCGGCCAGTTCGCGAAGGCCGTCCAGGTACTCAGTGAGGCCGTCGTCGTACTCGATGTAGCCATCGGCGAGGTCGTTGGTGCCGTCTAGGAGTTCCTCGGAGCCGTCCTTTAGCTCGCTGACCCCATCGGCGAGCTCTTCGGTGGCTTCGGCGACTTCCTCCGCGCCGTCGGCTGCCTCGGTGATGCCGTCACCGAGGTCGACAATGGCGGTGAACAGTCCCGCCGTGATTTCTCGACCAAACTCGGCGCTGATGGTCGAGGCAATGGTGGCACCTAATTGATCGGAGAGGATCCCCGCGAGGTAGCTGTGGGAGGGGTCGGTGGTGATGGAAAAGTTGGCTTGTTCCGGGTTGTCGCCATCGAGAGTGAGGACCGCCTCAGAGAAATTGGCGGGGATTTCCAACACCGCATACACCTCACCGGCAGCCAGTAGTTCGGCGGCTTGGCTGCTGCCGGTAATGACCCAGTTGACCTCGAAGTCGTCGTTTGACACGAGCTCGGTTACCAGGGGCCGGGAGGCGAGGATGATTTCTTCTTCACCGTCCTCATCGGTCTGCTCGACCAGTTCGTCGTTGTTGACCAGGGCGACGGGAATGCGCTCGATCGCGGTATCCGCCGTGGTGACCACGCCCAACAGGGTGGCAATCAAAATCAGGGGTAGCGCCACTGCGCCGGCCCACCAGCCCAGGCGTCGCTGACGCTGCTGGCCGATCACTGCACAGCCCCTAATTGGAGGGCCGCGGGGCTTAAGTCCACAACGCGCCTCGTTGTCGAGGCGGGCAGGACCCTGGCCGGTGGCAGCACACACAGCACGACCACCTGATCTGCGCTTGCGAAGCGCTCGATCGCGTGCCACCAGAGGGCATGGTCATCGAGGCTTGAGACGGGTTCAGCGGCACTGATAATCGTCACCGGTGCTCTGTCAATCAGGGCGAGTGCCGCCCACACCAGAATCTGCTGGGCTCGGGGTAACACACCGGGCCGAGTGTCGTGATCGAGGGGGACCACCCCGGTTTCTCGCGGCAGCTCGGCACTGACGCTATTGAGCCGTTGAAGCGTGTCTGGAATGAGGGATGCGCGACCGGCGGCGCCATGGCCGCGTGTGTTCCTGGCATACGCCAGGCGTTCGCCCAAGGTCACTCCGAGCGGATCCAGGAGGTCTTCGTCAGATCTCGACCACATCGAGACTTTTCGGCCCACCTGAGCCGATTCGCTGGGTAGTGGATGGCCCACGACGTGGAGTGCGCCCTGACGGGGAGGCAGGTAACCGGAGAGCGTCGCGGCGAGCGCGCTGGTGTGCTGCGGCTCGCCCACCAGGTCGACGCGGGTACCGGGTTCCCACTCGAGCGAGAGAGGTTCTTCGGAGCCTGAATGGGTGACGAGGTAGTCAGCGTGGACGGCGAGGTGTTGGTGTTGGCTCGCCCAGTGGCTATCGCGGATGTGGTCGCGCAGCTGTTCGCCCTCCACATCTGCCCGGGGCACCCGGCGGCTCCAGGAATCGGGAAGCCACCACGCCGCGCGGCCAAAGAGTGCCATCAGGGCGGGGACCAGGGTCATCCGCACGATAAACGCATCGAAGGCGATACCGACCGCGAGGCCCAGCGAAATGGGTTTGATCGTGCTGGAGCCTTCGGGGACGAAGGAGAAAAAGACGAAGAACATGATGAGTGCGGCAGCTGTCACCACTCGCGCACCCTGCGAATAGCCCTCTTCGATGGCGTGTCGCCAATTGCCGGTGTGAACCTGGACTTCGCGCATGCCGGAGACCATGAACACTTGGTAATCCATCGCGAGGCCAAAGAGGACGGCCATCAAGATAATCGGCATGAAGCTCAAAATGGGTCCCGGAGTGACGTGTAACAGGTCTGCCCCGTAGCCCCACTGGAAGACGATGACGACGACGCCGAAGGCGGCAGTGACCGAGAGAACAAAGCCCAGGGCGGCCTTTAAGGGGACCACGATGGATCGGAAGACCGCGAGCAGGAGCACAATGGCGAGTCCGACCACGACGACACCGAAGGGCAGAAGCGCGTTTTGAATGCGCTCGGACACGTCGACACCGATGGCGGTGACACCAGTGACCGCCATCGGCGCGTCATACTGCTCTTGCCATTCGGGTATTCGCTCGCGAATATCCGCCAACAGCGCCTTGGTCTCCTTCGAATCCGGCGCAAACTCGGGCACGATTTGAAAAATGCCGGTGTCGAGCCCGGGGGAGGGAAAGCCCTGACTGACGTAGGCGACGCCGGGAATCTCGGCGAAATCTTCTTCCATCGCCTCCAAGTCATCCATCAGCTCTTCGCTGCGGGTGATGTCGACGGCGATGAGTAGCGGACCGTTATAGCCGGGCCCAAAACCTTCGCTGATCAGGTCGTAGGCCTGTCGCTGGGTGGATTCTTCGGGTTCTTGACCACCCCCGGGGAGGTTCAAATCCAGAGACAGGGCGGGTAGCGCCACCGCGCCGAGGCCCAAAACCGTCACCAGTGTCACCGTCAGGGGCCGTTTTGTCACCATCCGTACCCAGCGCCGGCCAAAGCTCGGGTTGTCTGCCGAGAAGGCTGCGACCCGGGCTGCCTGTGACCCGGGTTTTGGCCGAAGCTTCTCACCCGAGAGCCCCATAAAGGCCGGGAGTAGGGTAATGGCCGCAACGACGGCGATGGCGACCGCCAGTGCGGCGGAGGCGCCGAGGACGCTCAGGAAGGGAAGGCCGACGACGAAAAGCCCCAACAGTGCGACGATCACGGTCACCCCGGCAAAGACGACGGCGTTACCCGCCGTACCGACGGCGATCCCAGCCGATTCTTCGGCGTCTTCACCGGCGGCTAACTGGGTGCGATGTCGGGAGAGGATAAAGAGCGAATAGTCGATTCCCACCGCGAGGCCCAACATCACCGCCAGTAGTGGTCCGGAGCTGGAAATAGTGATCTCCCGGGCGGCGAAAAACAGCACACCCAGCACAATTCCGACCCCGACAATGGCGCTCGCGAGCGGCATCCAGGCGGGTCGAAAAGAGCGGAAAGTGATGACGAGTACCAGGCCGGCGAAGGCGACACCGAAGACTTCGGCGATGGTCAGGCCCACTTCTTGATCTTGGAACACGCTACCGCCGAATTCGACCCGCAGCCCCTGTGTCTCGACTAGAGAGCGGGTGCTTTGGAGTTGTTCGAGAAGCTCGTCGGTAACTTCCGGCCCCGCCTCCTCGAATTGGATTTGAATGTAGGCCGTGCGGCCATCGTCGGAGAGTGCCTGTTCGGCGAACTCTTCAAAGGGGTGGGTGGCCTCTTCGATCCCGTCCAGGTCCTTAATCTCCTCGGCCAGGGCGATGATGCTCAGGCGATTCGAAGCACTGGTGAGGCGCTCACCCTCGGGCGCCACGAGCACCGCTTGAGCAGAGGCGCCCGCGAAGGTGGGAAACACCGCTTCGAGGCGATCGAAGGCTTCCTGGGACTCACTACCGGGGATACGAAACTCTTCATCCGTGGTTCCCGCCAGGCTAAACCCGACACCGCCGATTGCCACCAGGGCGACCAGCCAGCCCAGAAGGACTCGGCCCGCGTGGCGGTAGCTCGCCTTACCCAGGCGGTAGAGAAATGTGGCCACTAGCGACCCGCCGCCGGCTGACCGCTGAGGAGCATCTGCCCGAGTACGTCTCGCAGGCCGGTGCGAAGCGCATCGTCGTCCAGCCCGGGAACCCCCAATATCCCGCTGGAGACCAGAGCGTAGGTCGCCCCCGAGACGGCAATGCCAAAACGCAAACGATCTTCTTCACCGACACTCAGATTGCTCACCATGTGGGCCATCTCGGTCATCAACTGGTGGGCTCGGCCCAACGACTCGCTCTGTTCGGCGAGGTAGGGGTGGGCGACGATGACGTGGGTGGCGAGCCGGTGGGTGATCAGGAAGTCGACAAAGCTCGTGATGAACCACTCTCTGGCGTCAGCGGCCTCGAGCTCTGAGTCATTCGCCCGTTCGACAAGCCGGCCGAGTGCGCCGAGCGCGGGTTCGAGTGCGACATCGACGAGGTGATTTTTATTGCGAAAGTGGTAGAGCACGTTGGCTTTTGAGGAGCCCGCGTGGTCGGCAACATCCTGGATGGTGGTCTGCGCGATTCCCTGGTGGGCGAAGCGCTCCAGGGCGACCTGAAGGATGTGATCGTGATGAGACACGTCCTCGAGCATAGATACGCCGGGGACACCATCCTGACCATTTGGTCAGTTTTTGCGCGTATTCCCAGTCAGCACTGGGCAAAAACATAGCTAGTTGCTGCGGAAAGCGACCACCGCGTTGTGGCCGCCGAAACCGAAAGAGTTCGAGAGGGCCAGGAGCGGGCCCTGGGGCAGTGCCCGGGGGCTTGTCACCACATCGAGGGGAATCTCCGGGTCTTGGTGGTCGAGATTGATGGTGGGCGGAGCGGTGCGCTCGTGCAGGGCCAGCACGGTAAAGACCGCTTCGAGCGCCCCGGTGCCGCCGAGCAAGTGTCCGGTGGCGGCTTTGGTCGCCGAAATCGGAATCTGCGTGATCTGCTCACCGAAGACCGCGTGCAGCGCGTGGTATTCCGCGATGTCACCCACCGGAGTGGATGTGGCGTGCGCATTGATGTGTCCCACGTCGGCCGGGGTGGCTCCCGCCTGCTCGAGGGCCTGGCGGACCGCTCGAGACGCCCCGACGCCCTCGGGATCCGGCGCCGTGATGTGGTAGCTGTCCGAGGTGACCGCACTGCCGGAGAGTTCGGCGTAAATTCGTGCTCCGCGGGCTTCCGCGTGCTCCCTGGTCTCCAGGATCAGCGTCGCGGCCCCTTCGCCCAACACAAAACCGTCACGGTCGACGTCGTAGGGACGAGAAGCGCGCGCGGGGTCATCGTTTCGTTTGGATAGCGCCTGCATCGCGGCAAATGCTGCGATCGGCAGCGGGTGCACAACGGATTCTGTGCCCCCGGCGACGACGACGTCGGCGAGGCCCAACTGGAGATGTTCATAAGCGTTCGCGATCGATTCAGTTCCCGAAGCACACGCGGACACGACTGTTCTCGCACCGGCTCGTGCTTCCAGATCCATGCTGATTGCGGCGGCGGCGGCGTTTGGCATCAGCATCGGAATCGTCATCGGAAGGACCCGGCGGGGACCTTTTTCGCGCAGCGTGTCCCACGCATCCAGTAGCGTCCACAGGCCTCCGATGCCGGTGGCATAGTCGACCAGGATTCGATCCGGGTCGATCGCGTCCAAACCGCTATCGGCCCACGCTTCGCGAGAGGCGATGAGGGCAAGCTGAGCGGAGGGGTCGAGGCGCTTGACCTCACGACGCTCCAGGACGTCCTCGGCTTTGACCGCCACTTCAGCGGCGAAGGTAATGGGGATTTCGCGCTCGGAAACCCAGTCATAGTCGAGCGTGCGCACGCCGGATTCGCCCGCGAGGAGCGCAGCCCACGAATCTCTCGCCGTGCCACCCAGTGGAGAGGTGGCACCGATACCGGTGACGACCACTTCGACCATGACGTATCCCTTCGTGACCAGTTGCTCTCGCGGGGCCCGCGGGGATTACTGGTTTTTTTCGATGAACTCGACGGCGTCTTTGACCGTCATCAGGTTTTTGACCTCGTCGTCGGGAATTTTCACGTCAAACTTTTCTTCGGCGTTGACCACGATGGTCATCATCGAAATGGAGTCGATGTCGAGGTCTTCAGTGAAGGACTTGTCCATCTCCACCTGGTCGGCGGCGATGCCGGTCTCGTCGGTGATGAGCTCGGCGAGGCCGGACATAATTTCTTCTGTGGTGTGGGCCATGGGGAACCTCTCAATATCTAACGGTCAGCTGAACAGTGTTTTATTCTACGGTGCACTTCGTGGGGGCTGGTCAGGGCAGGCGCACCACTTGGGCGCCATAGACCAGGCCAGCGCCAAAGCCTATCTGTAGGGCGAATCCTCCGGATGCCTCTGGGTGTTCTGTGAGTAGCTGGTGCATCGCCAGCGGAATCGACGCCGCCGACGTGTTTCCGGTGTGGGCAATATCGCGGGCGACGAGTACCGATTCGGGAAGCGCCAACTGTTTGGCGAACTCGTCGATAATGCGCATGTTGGCCTGGTGGGGGACAAAAGCGCTGAGCTCGTCGGCGCCTATTCCCGATGCGTCGAGCGCTTCGCGCGCCACGCTCGCCATATCCCACACAGCCCAGCGAAACACTCCCTGGCCGTCTTGTCGCAGGGTGGGGAAGCCGGCCTCGCGGTCATCGAAAGCTTCCTTCAATGGCCGATCCATGCCCACCGAATCCCAGCGGGAGCCATCCGACCCCCACAGGGTGGGGCCAATACCCGGCTCATCGGCGGGTCCGACGATGGCGGCACCCGCACCGTCACCCAGCAGGAACGAAATACTCCGATCCGTGGGTTTGGCGAAGTCGCTCAGTTTTTCGGCGCCGACGACCAGAACATACTGAGCAATGCCCCCTCGGATCAGCGCATCGGCTTGGGCGATGCCGTAGGTGTAGCCCGCGCAGGCGGCGGAGACGTCGTAGGCGGGGGCGGGGGTCGCGCCGACACGCTCGGCGAGCAGGGCAGCCAAGGAGGGGGTTTGCACCGTGTTGGAAATGGTGGCGACGATGACCGCACCGATGTCTGTGGGGGCGATGCCGGCACGAGAAATGGCCTCCTCGGCGGCCTGTTGGGCGAGGTCAATGGCGTCCACACCGGCGCTTGCGCGCCGCCGCTCGATCATTCCCGTGCGCTGTCGGATCCACTCGTCAGAGGAATCGATGGGTCCCACGAGGTCATCGTTGGGCACGACGAGGTCGCCCCTGGCGGCACCCAGAGAGTAAATCCGTGAATGGGCTGCCCCTGAGGGTTGATTGAGAGTGGTCACATTAACCCTTTTCGTCAGCGAAAAACGCGTCTAAATGTTCGGGCAAGTCTAACCGTCGGGTCAGCACACCCGGGAGCGAGCGCTTTGCCAGTCCCACCAGTGCTCCGGCGGGGGCGAGCTCGATCAATTCGGTCGCTCCGGCGGTCGAAAAAGCCTCCATGCAGCGATCCCACCGCACCGGGGATGTCATCTGGGAGACCAAAAGCTCAAGGTATTTCGCCCCGGAGGACACCGAGGAACCATCCCTGTTGGTGTAAATCACAGCCGTTGGATCTGCCGGTGTGAGTGTGCCGGCTGCTTCCTCGAGCGCCGATTGCGCGGGCTGCATAAAGTCGGTGTGGAAGGCCCCGGCCACCTCGAGGGCGATGACTCTGGTGCCCTCGGGAGGATTCTCGCCCAACGCGCCAAGAGCATCGAGCTCCCCCGCGGCGACGACCTGTGTGGAGCTGTTGACGTTTGCCGGGGTGAGTCCCCGCTCCCGTAGGGGGGCTTCGAGGGTGTGGAGATCGGCACCCACCACGGCGGACATCCCGGTCGGGGTCAGAGCTGCCGCCTGGGCCATCGCGTCACCGCGCGCGGCCACCAACTGGAGGGCCTCCACGTCGCTCAGAATTCCACAGAGCGCTGCGGCGGTGAACTCACCGACCGAGTGGCCGGCGTAGTGGGGCGTCTCGGCCAGGCGCGCCTGAAGAGCACGACCGGCGATGAGGCCCGCCGCCACAATGAGGGGCTGAGCGATCCGGGTGTCTCGAATGGTCTCGGCATCGCTGGTCGTCCCGTGGGTGATCAGGTCGAGGCCGATCGCGTCTGACCATTGGGCGAGCGTGTCGGCGACGGCTGGGTCTTCCAACCACGGGGCGAGAAAACCGGGTTTCTGGGAGCCCTGTCCGGGAGCAACGACGACACGCATTCCCCCAGTGTGTCGAGCCACACGCGCGCGCGCCATAGGAGGTCAGAGGGAAAGAACAGGCCGATTCTTAGTCGATTACCTACTACCCGGGCGCGAATCGGCGTTCTTTGGCTGCGGTGACCGGGAGCGCTCACCGATGTGACCCAGGATGATCGCCAGGTGGATAATCAGCGAATCTCGCGCTTCAACGGGATCCCAAGCCAACACGTCGGCCACTTTCTTCAACCGGTAGCGCACCGTGTTGGGGTGGACAAACAGTTCTTTTGCGGTGGCTTCCAAGGAGTATCCCGTGTGAAAGTACGTCCACACCGTATTGAGTAGGTCCAAGGGGTGGTCGCGCAGGGGCTCGTAAATGTCGGTGATCAGGGTGGCTCGCGCGATGCTATCCCCCGCGAGGGCGCGCTCCGGGAGAGCATCGTCGGCCAGTAAGGGCCGACTGGTGTGTCGAAGGGAACCGGCGACGGCAAATCCAGACAGTGCCGCGCGTGCACTGGTTGCCGCATCGAGCACGCTGGTGACTGTCGGGCCCAAAACCACCGGGCCGTCGCCAAACCACTCGTCCATCGCCTGAATAATCTCGGCAAACGCGGTGGCCTCTGCGGGCGATTCGGTCTCCTCGGGAGAGCGGTGGCCGATGACGACCACGAGCCTGCTTCCTTGAACGCCGATGAGTACGTCGGCATTCATGTGTCGCGCGATTCGCCTGATCGGGTCCACATCGACCGGTCGCGGGCTGGTGCCCACGGCGACGGCGACATCCCCGGTTCCGCTCCAACCCAAGGCGGCGATACGGCTGGGCATCTCCTGGTCGTATTCGCCAGACAGAATAGAGTCGACCACCAGCGCTTCGAGGCGCTGATCCCACAAACCGCGGGCTTCTGCCGCCCGGGCGTAGACATCGGCAGCGGCGAAGGCAATCTCACGCGAGTAGAGCAGGATGGCCTCTTGGAGCTGTTTCGAGCCATCGCGCAAATACTCCTCGACCACCTCGACCGTCACCTTGATCAGCTGCAGGGTTTCCTGCAAACTCACCGAGCGAAGAAGCTCTCGGGGCGCGGCGTTGAACACGTCTGAGGCAATCCACGGCGACGAGTCTGGATTGTCGTACCAGCGAATAAATGAGCTGATGCCCGCCTGTGCGACCATCCCGACTGCGGAGCGCCTGGAGGGCGGCATTTGCCGATACCAGGGCAGGGTTTCTTCCAGCCGCGCGAGCGTCGTTGTGGCGAGCTCGCCGGAGCTATTGCGAAGCCAATGGAGTGTTTGCTCCCTGGTCATTTCCGCCACTGCTCACTCCCTCGCACTCGCACCCGGGCGGTGTCACACTACCCCGGCTTATTCCGCGGCCGTGCCCGGCCTCGCTACGCGTCACCGCCGGCGCTACCGCTTGTTCCCGCCGTGACGTCGTGGAGTTCATATTTTTCGATGGCCTGTGCGAGCAGAGCCCGGTCGATTGTCCCCTGAGCAGCCAACTGTTGGAGCACCCGAACCACAATCGAGGGCCCATCGATGTGGAAAAAACGCCTGGCAGCCGGTCGGGTATCACTAAACCCGAAACCGTCGGCACCGAGAGTCGCGTAGTCGCCGGGCACAAATGCTCGAATCTGGTCGGGCACCTGATGCATATAGTCGCTCACGCCGAGGACGGGCCCTTCGGCAGACTGCAGCCTGTCGGTCACATAGGGCACCTGCGGGGGGTTTTCGGGGTGCAGGAAATTGTGTTCTTCCGCGCGAAGGCCATCTCGACGAAGCTCTGTCCAGGACGTCACCGACCAGACGTCAGCGGAGACAGCCCAATCTTTCGCGAGCAGCTCTTGGGCTTCCAAGGCCCAGGGCACGCCCACCCCGGAGGCGAGAATTTGCGCCTTCGAGCTGTGCGCTTCGGTTGCGGGCTGCAAGAGATACAGCCCGCGCACCACACCCTCCACGTCGAGTCCTTCTGGCTCGGCGGGTTGGGAAATTGGTTCGTTGTAGACCGTGAGGTAATACATCACGTTGGGGTCCGGGTGGTTCCCGCCATACATACGCTCCAGGCCGGCTTCGACAATGTGGGCAATTTCGTAGCCGTAGGCCGGGTCGTAGGAAATCACCGCCGGGTTTGTCGCGGCGATCATGTGCGAGTGGCCATCGCCGTGTTGCAGGCCTTCACCGGTGAGCGTCGTTCTCCCCGCGGTGGCACCGATGATGAAGCCTCTCGCCATCTGATCTCCGGCGGCCCAAAACTGGTCACCCGTTCGTTGGAAACCAAACATGGAGTAGAAGACATACACCGGAACCAGTGGTTCAGCGTGGGTGGCGTAGCTGGTGCCCGCGGCCACAAAAGAGGCCACCGCACCGGCTTCGTTAATCCCCGGCATCAAGATCTGACCCTGGGGGCTTTCTTTGTAGGCCAGCAAGAGTTCCCGGTCGACCGAGACGTAGTTTTGGCCGTGTGGGTTGTAGATCTTTGCCGTGGGGAAGTAGGCATCCATCCCGAACGTGCGCGCCTCGTCGGGAATGATGGGGACAAAACGGGCACCAAAGTTCTTGTCCTTCAGCAGGTCTTTAAACAGGCGCGCGAAAGCCATCGTGGAGGCTACCTGCTGTTTGCCCGAGCCGGTCTTGCCGACGTCGTAGGTCGACTTTTCGGGCAGGGCAACCTGGGTGTAGCGCGAGCGACGCTGCGGAATGTAACCCCCCAGTTCGCGTCGGCGCTCCTGCAAATACTGGATGGCTTCGTCAGATTCACCCGGGTGGTAAAACGGCGGCTGGTAGGGGTCTTTTTCCAACTCCTGGTCCGAAATGGGGATGCGCATGTCGTCGCGGAACGTTTTTAAGTTCTCGAGCGTCAGTTTCTTCATCTGGTGAGTGGCGTTTCGGCCCTCAAAGCTCGGACCCAAGCCATAGCCCTTCACCGTTTTGGCCAGAATCACGGTGGGTTGACCCTTGTGGTTTTTCGCCGCCTCGAACGCGGCATACACCTTGCGGTAGTCGTGACCTCCACGACGCAGGGCCCAAATCTCGTCGTCGCTCATGTGCGCGACCATTTGCGCGGTCCGAGGATCACGGCCGAAGAAGTTTTCTCGAACGTAGGCCCCGTTTTCCGCCTTATACGTCTGGAAATCGCCGTCGGGCGTGACGTTCATCAGGTTGCGAAGCGCGCCATCGTGGTCGGCCTGGAGCAGCTGGTCCCATTCGCGACCCCAAATGACTTTAATGACGTTCCACCCGGCACCCCGGAAGAAGCTCTCGAGCTCCTGAATGATTTTGCCGTTACCGCGCACCGGGCCATCGAGGCGTTGCAGGTTCGCGTTGATCACGAAGGTGAGGTTGTCGAGATCGTCGTTGGAGGCGATGTGCAGCGCCCCGCGCGATTCGATTTCGTCCATTTCGCCGTCGCCCAAAAACGCCCAGACGTGCGAATCGGAGGCATCTTTAATGCCTCGATCGGTCAGGTAGCGGTTCATCTGGGCTTGGTAGATCGCGTGGATGGGGCCGATTCCCATCGAGACGGTGGGAAATTGCCAAAATTCGGGCATCAGGCGGGGGTGGGGGTAAGAGCTCAACCCACCTGAGGGGTGCGATTTTTCCTGACGGAAACCCTCGAGCTGATGCTGGTCGAGTCGACCTTCTAAAAACGACCGCGCGTACATACCGGGGGAGGCGTGACCCTGATAGAACACCTGGTCGCCGCCGCCTTCGTGGTCGGGGCCGCGGAAGAAGTAGTTGTGGCCCACTTCGTAGAGCGAGGCAGACGATGCGTAGGTGGAGATGTGCCCACCGACAGAAATTTCGGGCCGCTGAGCGCGGTGGACCATGATCGCGGCGTTCCAGCGGATCCAGCTGCGATACCGGCGCTCAATTTCTTCGTCACCCGGAAAAGGTGTCTCGTTTTCTGGAGCAATCGTGTTCAGGTAGTCCGTTGTGGGAACCATGGGAACGCCCAGGTGGAGCTCTTTGGAGCGTTTGAGCAGAGACAACATGATCTCGCGCCCGCGCTGATGACCGGATTCATTCACCACGCCATCGAGCGACTGGTTCCACTCGGAAGTTTCCTCGGGATCCGCATCCATTGGAGTAAACGAATAAGGGTCCTGGTCGTTGACCGCCATCGGTGACCTCGTTCCTGTGTTGGGAGAGTTCTCCAAAAAATTCCTCAGCGCGGGGGTTGCCCTTGCAGCTCAAGATTCCCACCAGTCTAGACCGGACGTCTTGGACGGCTACACCGCCGCTACTGCGTCCCCGGGGCCTCTGCCGCGAAGTCTCCCTCTCGGTATACGATGGGGGAGCGGCTTAGGGCCTGTAGCTCAGTTGGTTAGAGCGCCACGTTTACACCGTGGATGCCGGGGGTTCGAGTCCCTCCGGGCCCACCAAATGCGACGCTCGCTCCAGTAGGCCACACCCCAGAGATTACCCCGGAGGTCCCCTGTGAGCATCGCTGAACTCGCCCAGTCCCTATTGAACGCAGCCGATGGGCCACACCACCACCCTCGGCCGCTCCTGGAGGGAAACCCTCTCAGCGTGTCCCACGGCCGCGACATCCAGCACGCGCAGCTCGCCCTGCGCCAACACCGAGGCGAGTCGCTCGTGGGGCTGAAACTGGGCCTCACAACACAGGCCCAGCGCGACGACGCGGGAGTGGACTACTCCAGTGTGGGCTACCTGACCGACGAGATGGTGGTCACTGAGCGCATCGAGCGAAGTCGCAGTGTGGCGCCCAAAGTGGAACCAGAAATGGTCGCCGTCTTCGACTCCACCGTCGAAAACCCCGAGGTGACCGATGCCGAGATTGTGGCCGCCATTGGCAGCCTGCGGGCGGGAATCGAAATTGTGGACCCCCGGTATGAGTCGCCGCACTTTGTCTTGCCCGATGCGCTCGCGGATAACAGTTCGGCGAGGGGGGCCGCGTGGTCACCGACTGGTTTACGACCCGATCAGTTTGACCCAGCGGCCGAAACGGTGGTGCTGGAAGCCGGTGGCCACCCAGCGCTCGAGGGCCATGCGTCGATTATTCTCGGCAACCCGCTGCGCGTTGTCATTGAAGTGGTTCGCGAGCGACTCCAGCGCGGGGTTCCCACCCCGGCGGGCTTTGTCATCTTTACGGGAAACCTCGCCGATCAGGCCCTGCCGGTGGAGCCGGGTGAGAAAGTCGTGGCGACATTCGCTCACCTCGGCAGGATCGAACTCGACGTGGTCGACTGATCGGCACTGGTTTAGCGCTCGGCACTGTGCGCGTCATCGGGTGTCTGCCCCGCGGGGCCACTCTGCTGGGTGTAGCTAAAACAGCAGGGCGATCACGAGCGCGACGTAGATGACGGCAAAAATCGCCGGAGTGAGGAACTTTGGCACCCAGAGCCAGTGTGAGGAACCACTGACCGTCCGGTCATATTCACCGCCGGAGAGATCCTGTGCGATGTGCTGGGCTTCGGTGGCTGACTGGAACTGCACCAGCGCCCCCAAAATTCCCGACGCCAACAAAATGCCCAGAGTGGCGATGCGCACTGCCCAATCGGTATCGGCTAATCCCCACTGCAGGAGGGCCACCGTCGAAATGAGCAACAGCGTGGGGGCAATTTGGGACACAATGAGGTGGAGTCGTGCGCGCTGCCAGGCCACGAATTTTTCGCCAGAGTTCACCGTATTCTCCTTGGACTCACGAGGGGTGCCCTCCCACAGTAGTGCTGAACGCTCCGAGAGGATAGGCGAGGGGATGAGCCGGTGACGCACAGTAAACCCACCGTTATGGTGGCCCTCGCCGCCGCCCTCTGGGGGACGACGGGAACGGTCGCGTATCTGCTCTCCGAGAGCGTCTCTGCGCTTGCCGTAGGGGCGACCACCATGGGTGTGGGCGGGTTGGTGTTGGCTCTGATCGCCGGGCGGCGTGCCCTGCGACTGTGGACTGTGTCCTCACTGCGAGTGTTACTGCTCATCGGTGGGGTGGCTGTCGCGATCTACCCGCTCGCCTTTTACACCGGAATGAGTCTGGCGGGTGTTGCCGTGGGAAACATCGTGGCCCTCGCCACCGGTCCGCTGGTGGGTGCAGTGCTGGAGTGGCGGCTCGAGCGGGATCCACCGGGCAGAACCTGGTGGTGGGCCCTACTGGTCGGGTTTATCGGGGTCGTCGCCCTGGCCAGTGGTGAGCGAGAGTTCACCACGGCTGATCCAAACCTGTGGCCTCTGGGGCTTGGCCTCGCGCTCTTAGCCGGGGTTGCCTACGGCACGTTTTCCTACTGCCTTTCGCGCATTATTCGAACCGAGGTCGCTCCGACTATCGCCACCGGGGCCATGTTTGGAGCCGGTTCTCTGCCACTACTGCTTGTCGCGGGAGTCCACTGGCTCGGCGGCGACACCGGGCTCGGCGGTAGTGAGCTCGCCGCACTGGAGCTCGACAGTGTGCTCGGTCTGAGCTATTTGGTGGCAGGTCCCATGGTGCTCAGCTACCTGCTGTACGGCAAAGGGTTGGTGCATTTGAGCTCCAGTGTGGTGCTCGTGATTGCCCTCGTGGAGCCGGCTGTCGCCACGCTCTTAGCGGTGGCGGTGGTGGGGGAGCGGTTTGGTCCGATCGGAATTGTGGGACTACTCGCCGTCACCTCGGCCGTTGTGCTCGCCGGGCGGGCCAAGACAATGCGTTAAAGGCCCTTGAGGACGTATTGTTGGGGTCATGATCGAGGCGGATTACCCTGACCAGGAGCGCTCGGGCGATGGAGTAAGGCGTCGCTCGACGTTCACCCCTCCCACAGAGGACGCAGAGCTGCCGGTAAATCTCGGTGAAGGCTCTTCTGGGTCCGATCCGGCCACGCCCGAACCTCGGCCAGCCAACCCTGCACCACCCGCGGATTCTTCTCCGGGGGCGAGTGAACCGCCGCCCCCCTCCCGAGTGGAAGCCCAGTCGCCCGATTCACAATCGGAACAACCGCCGCCGCAGACTCCCGCGACACCACAGGCTCCCGCGACACCACAGGCTGCTCCCGAAGAACCGAACGTGGACGCCGGCTCAGCCGCGTCTGCATCCTCAGACTGGGATAGCTCCGTGTTGCCTCCGCCGGAGCGACGCTCCCTGAGCGATAGCGACATCATGGCGAGGATGGGCGAAAAGGGAGCAGAAACCGGCGATCTCATCAACGCTCTGCAGGAACAGATGACTCTTCGAAAAAGAGAAGACGAAGAGTTTGAGGGTTGGCAAACCCTTATCCGTCAAAGTTTCCCGGAGGATGAAGCAGAAGACATCGTGTTGCGTGGCCGGGCACGGTTCGAGGGCGTTCCCGTCGAGAGTCTCACCCCCGCGCCTGCGCCGGCTGAGCCGGTGTCGACACCGGGAGAGAGCGCGGACGCTCCGCCGCCTGACCAGACAGCCCAAGGGGCCACCGCGGACACACCCGCGACGTCACCAGACCCGCTCGAGCCGGAGGCTATGGCTGATGGCGCCCCCTCCGAGCCCATTGTCTTACCCCGCTGGGGTGGGGCGGGTAGCCAGCCCGATACCAGCATTGATGCTGAGCCCGGCCTCGAGGGTGACGGCTCGGAAAACCCCGAGGGATCTTTTGAGGACATCCTCACGGATGCCGATGCGACGACACCGCCGACCAGCCAGTGGCCCTTGGTCGAGGAGCTCGAGGACTCCGCCCACAATGACGGGCAGTCGGCGAGTGCCCCACCGGAAGAATCCCTCTTCGTCGAGCCAACCGGCGAGGCAAGTGGCGAGGTGAGTGGCGAGATGAGTGGCGAGGAGACGAGCACTGGCGCCAGTCCAGAGGATGCCCGTGCGCCAGAGTCTTCGCAGGCGGCGACACCGTCCGAGCCTGTCTCGGTGCACGAAGCGCTCGCGACGAAACCTGTACGGAAGATTGCCCTCGACGACCTGACCCGCGAGGCCCCTTCGCGTTTTGGCTTTGATCACGTGGGTGCCGAACCCACTGCCGACAACGTGCGATCCGACCGGGCCACCCAGTTGCTCTGGGCGTGGTGGGCGTTAGGGACGCCGCTGCCGCTCGTGCTGTTGGGTGTGTGGCTGGTCGACTCTGGCCTGAGCCTGGTCCAGGCGGTCATTGCCGCCGCGGCGGGAGCACTCCTGGCAGCCATTCCTCTGGTTCTGGGCACGCTGAAAGGCGCCCAATCGGGGCTGCCGACACTGGTGTCGTCCCGGGCCGCATTTGGCATGGTGGGTAACGTCGCTCCCGCAGTGCTGATGGTTGTGGTTCGACTCTTCGTCGCCGTTGTCGTGGTCTTCGCGGCTGCCTGGGTGGCGACGGGTGTGTTGGTGGAATCCAACTACTGGAACGGTGAGCCCGCGTTGATGCAGGTCATCACGGGGGCCTTTTTTTCCCTGGTCGCTGCGGGCTTGGCAATCGCCGGCCGCGGGTCGATCACGATCGCTCTGTGGGCTGCGGCTGGCATGGGGCTACTGGTCAGCGTGGGGTTCTTTCTCGTCACCTTCGATCAACTCTCCGGTGAGGCCCTGCGTCGAGGCGATGGTGCGCTCTCGGCGGTGGTGGCTGGTGCCGCCCTGGTGATGAGTGCTTTGCTGGTGTTTTGGGCTCACTTCGGTGGCGATATTGCCCGGTTCCAACAGCGCTCTTCCGGTGCGGCAGGCCCCTCCATTGCGGCGGCCGGGGCGCTCGTTCCCGTTCTGGGCTTAACCGCGTGGGGTGCATTACTGGGCGCTTCGGGCGATGAGAATCGGGCGCTGCTCTTCGCTGACTTTTTTGACACCGTCCTGGGTGAAGCGCCCGGGTGGTACCCCATCCCGGCTCTCCTTCTGGGGGCACTTCCGCTCGTCGCCATTGCGGCACTGGCGGTGCACTCCTCTGGCTACGGTCTTCTCAGTCTGGGCATTCGTATCCCGCGCTACGCGGCGGCGACGATTGCCGGCGCCCTCGTGGCGCTGGGTGTCATCGCGCTCATTGTTTTCGCTCCGGAATTGAGCGGTTGGTTGATCGACGCGACGCTCGTGGCCGGTGTACTGGTGGCGTCGTGGGTGGGGGTATTCGCCGGTGAAGTCCTCACCCGCCGTGCGCACATCGACCCCCGTGTGCTGGCGGGAACCAGCGGTGACTTCCCGAGGCTGCGCATCGCTCCCGTGCTGGGCTTTGTCGGCTCGATTGGTGTGGGTCTCGGACTCATCAGCGTAGACACGGTGTGGTTGCAGGGGCTGGGTTACCTGCTCGGACCGCTCCAGCAATGGGGTCTGATGGATCTGTCTGGTTGGCAGCTTGGCCCCTTCATTGCACTCGCGCTGGGGCTGACAGTGGCCCTCCTCGCCGGCATTCGCGGTGGAGTGCACGTGAGTGAACGCCGTTAGCGAGGAGTGACACGTTGGCACAGGACCAGGCCAGTGCGCAGGCTGTCAGCGTCGGGGAATTCGTCGACGTTCTCGACTCGCTGTGGCCCAGAGGCGCCGCCGAAGAGTGGGACGCCGTTGGACTCCATCTCGGATCACCGAGTGCGCCGGTTCGACGCGTGAGCCTGGTCGTTGATGTGACCGTTGAGACTGTGCAAGAGGCTATCGACCAGGACATTGACCTCATCGTTGCCCACCACCCACTCCTGCTACGCCCGGTCAACTCCCTGGTAGAGGACCACGCGAAAGGCCACCTTGTCGCCTCATTGGTCCGCGCGGGCATCGCCCTGTTTTCGGCACACACCAATGCCGACGCGGTCGATGGCGGAACGTCGGAGACGCTGGGACGAGCACTGGGACTCCAGGACATGTCCGCAATCGCTGCCTCGACGATGCCGGGTGCGGGTATCGGGCGGGTGGGTGCCCTGCCACAACCTGTGCGCCTCTACGACCTCGCGACGCAGTTGGGACGCCTCGTGCCGCAGACACCGGGAGGTCTCAAAGTCTCTGGAGACCCCGATCAGATGGTCTCCCGGGTGGCACTGTGCACGGGTGCGGGCGATTCGCTGCTGAGCCACCCTGAGGTTTTGGCCTCCGACGTCTACATCACCGGTGACCTTCGCCACCACCCGGCGAGCGATACCCAGCAAGCCCGTGCCCTGGGGCACGCACCGAACCTGATCGACGTATCCCACTTTGCCTCCGAATGGTTTTTTCTCGACGGGGTACGACGCCAGCTCAACACGCGACTGCCCGACCTCGAGGTGCGAGTCAGCGACATCGTCACCGACCCGTGGGATTTTGTGGTCCACCCCGGTTGAGCTCTGCCAGGAACGTTGAGCTCTGCCAGGAAGTTTGAGCTCTGGCAGGAGCTGCGGGCCCTCTTCCGGGTCGAGTTCTGCTCCTGCGTCTGGGGAGCCTCGTCGTGAGTGTTGTGGCCGACGCGAAGCCCACCGGTCACGGTGTTTAGACTGGGCCCACCACCAGCCAGGGAGAGTGTGTGAAAGCCCAACCCGCCGATCAGGCGAAACTGCTCGATGTCCAAGACATTGACGTGTCGATTAGTCAATTGGCAGCCCAGCGCGCACAGCTGCCCGAGCGGGTTCAATTGGCCCAACTCGAGACATCCCTCACCGAGGCTCGAGCCACAACACGCAGCACCCTGGCCGAGCTGGAAGAGTTGCGGGCCGAATTGGCGCGCGCGGAAAACGATGTGGAGTTGGTCGAAGGGCGCATTGTGCGTGACCAGAAGCGCGTTGAAGAGAGTTCGTCGGTGAAAGATGTCCAAGGCCTGCAACACGAGCTGGGGGCCTTGCGCGAGCGTCTGGAGATGCTCGAAGAAGTCGAATTGGAAGTAATGGAACGAGTCGAGGCGGCCGAGGAAGCGTTTACCACCGCCGAAGCCGAGGCTCAACAACTAGAACACCGGGTGGACGAGGTCCAGCAGGCACTCGCCGCGGCCCTCACGCACAGCGACGAGGAACTCGCTTCTCTCCAGGCCGCCCGCACCGAGCTGATTGCGACCATCCCCGAGGATCTTCTCGCGCTCTACGAACGACAGCGCGAGCGCTACGGTTACGGCGCCTCGCTGCTGCGGGCGGGGATTTCCAGTGCGAGTGGAGTGAAGCTCACCGAATCGGATGTGCAGACGGTGCGCAAAGCCGCCGAGGACGACGTGGTGCTGTGCCCCGATAGCAACGCCATTTTGGTGCGCACCCACGAATCGGGCCTCTCGTGAGCGAGATTGTCGTCCACGCCGATGGCGCCTCTCGGGGAAACCCGGGTGCGGCGGCCGGGGGCGCAGTGGTGTTGGACCCCGATTCGGGGGATGTGATGGCCCAATTGGGGGTGCTCTGCGGCATCGCGTCCAATAATGTGGCCGAATACCGCGGAATGATCGAAGCCCTTCGCCTGCTGAGGACCTGGAATACCGAACAACCCATCCGGGTGCGTTTAGATTCAAAACTCGTCGTCGAGCAAATGTCGGGGCGTTGGAAAGTCAAACACCCCGATATGAAACTCCTGGTGAAAGAAGCTTTCGAGGTGATTGGCCCACTCACTGTGCACTTCGAGTGGGTGCCCCGCGAAGACAATGCGTTGGCCGATGCGGCGGCGAATAAAGCCCTCGATGATGGCCGCGACTACCTGATTATTCGAGGGGTGTCAGAGGCGGTCTAGTCCCGCCCGGCTCACCGCGCTATCCTGGGCCGAGGAAGAGAGGTCGGCTAGGCGGCCGCGTCACCCGCACGGGTGCCGAGGAACGTCCGGGCTCCACAGAGCGGGGTGGTGGGTAACACCCACCCGGAGTAATCCGCGAGATAGTGCCACAGAAAAGAAACCGCCCTCCGCGAGGAGGGTAAGGGTGAAAAGGTGGTGTAAGAGACCACCAGAGGTGCGGGTGACCGCACCTGCTGGGTAAACCTCACCCGGAGCAAGACCAAACAGGTGTCGATACGGCTGCTCGTCTAGACACCGGGTAGGTCGCTAGAGGTCGCTGGTAACAGCGATTGTAGAGAGATGGTCGCCCCCGGTTTTCCGGGACAGAACCCGGCGTATCGGCCGGCCTCTTTTCCTAACGAGACGCTCGCGTGGTGTGAGCGAGAAAAGCAGCCCCCAGAATGCCGGCGTTATTGCGCAGCGCGGCGATGCGAATGGGCACCGGCAGCGAAATGAAGTGCAGAAAGTGGTCGGCTTCTTTCGAGACACCGCCGCCTAAAAGAAACAGGTTGGGACTAAACAGCCGGTTCAGGTGCAGGTAATACCGCTGGAGTCCGGCAGCCCACTCCTGCCAGTCCTGGCCGAGGCGTTGCCTCGCCACCGCAGAACTGCGATGCTCTGCGACTTCTCCGTCGATTTCGAGGTGACCCAATTCGGTGTTGGCGATGAGCACCCCGTCCTGAACGAGCGCGCTGCCAATGCCCGTCCCCAGGGTTGTGAGGATTGTCAGACCCGGCGCTCCGACTGCTTCGCCGTAGTGGGCTTCGGCCACTCCGGCGGCATCCGCATCGTTGAGAAAGACGATTTCACGCCCGAGGCGACCCTCGAGGGTCTTTTCGGCCTCCAGCCCGATCCAGTCTGTGGCAATGTTCGCCGCAGTGAGGGTGCGCCCGTTTTTGACCACCGAGGGGACGCAGACGCCGAGGGGTAGGCCGCTGGCCACTGGTCCGCAATCCGAGGCGATGCGCGCGATCACCTCGAAAATATCGCCGGGGTGTCCGCCCTCCGGCGTGGGGTACTTGATGCGCTCGCTTAACAGCTCACCGGTGTCGATGTCAACGAGGGCGCCTTTAATCCCGGTGCCCCCGACGTCGATGCCGACCGCCTGCTGTTGGCTCATGGCAGGGTCAGCACCTCGGCCCCGGTGTCGGTCACGGCGAGGGTGTGCTCGAACTGAGCGGTGAGACTTTTATCTTTGGTCAGAACGGTCCAGCCATCAGACCACATGTCCCAGGCGATGCCCCCCACGGTGAGCATCGGTTCGATGGTGAAGACCATTCCCACCTCCATGGGGGTCTGATAGTCGGGAGCCGCGTCGTAGTGGGGGATGATCAGCCCGGAGTGAAACTCTGCCCCGACGCCGTGCCCGGTGAAATCACGCACGACGCCGTAGTGAAAGCGGCTCGCATAGGCCTCGATTGTCCGGCCCAGCACATTGATTGGTCGTCCCGGTTTCACCGCGCGGATTGCGCGGTTGAGCGCCTCCTCGGTGCGGTCAATCAGCAGCCGGGCCTCCTCAGAAATCACCCCCACGCCAAATGTTTTGTTGGTATCGCCGTGCATTCCATCCCGGTACGCGGTGATGTCCACATTGACGATGTCGCCTTCCTGCAACACCGTGTCGTCGGGGATTCCGTGACAGATCACCTCGTTGACCGAGGTGCAACACGATTTGGGAAAACCTCGATAGCCCAGGGTCGAGGGGTAGGCGCCGTGGTCGAGCAGATAGTCGTGGGCGACGCGGTCGAGATAGTCGGTGGTCACCCCAGGGGCAATGACGGCTTCGACGGCGTCGAGGGCCCCGGCAGCGATACGCCCCGCGTGTCGAATCTTCTCGATGTCTTCGGCTGAGTACCAGTCGCCGTGAACGCCTTCCCGGGGGTGTTTTCGACCCACATATTCGGGGGGCGCAATGTCGCCTGGCACCTCCCGCCGCGCAGAAATGGCACCGGGTACGAGGACTCCTTCGGGGGTTTTTGGCACGGCTCAAGTCTAGGCAATCCGGCCTGAGCTCCCGGTTCGCTCGGACGGGAGCGTGCGGCCTCCCCAGTGGCACACTGGAGTGATGACGGACAACACAGAAGAGCACGACGGCTCCTGGTGGTACAACCACAAGACGGGCCAGGTGGAATTTGGTCGACAGTCGCTTGGCGGCGACCGCGACGGCCCCTACGCGTCAGAAGCCGAGGCGCAGCGGGCGCCGGAGATTGCCCGCCAGCGGGCAAAAGAGTGGGAAGACGAAGAGGAAGACGACTAGTCGTCGAAGACGTTCGACGCGTCGGGAAACGCCCCGGAGCGCACATCGTCACGCCAGGTCGACACGGCCTCGATCATCTCCTGACCGAGCGCCGCGTATTGACGCACAAAGCGCGGCAACCGCTCTGTTGTGACCCCGAGGAGGTCCGTCCACACCAGGATTTGACCGTCGGTTTGACGGCCCGCTCCGATGCCGATCGTCGGAATCGACAGCATTTCGGTGACCTCCGCCGCGAGGGGCTCGGGAACCATTTCGACGACGACCGCGAAGGCGCCGGCGGCTTCGACAGCCCTCGCGTCGGCGAGGAAACTCTCTTTGCCCTCCCCGCGGCCCTGAACGACGTGACCGCCCAGGCCGTGCTCGCTCTGAGGGGTGTAACCGATGTGGGCCATGACGGGAATACCGGATTGGACGAGCCGCTCGATTTGGGCCGCAGAGCGCACCCCACCCTCCAATTTGACGGCGTGCACCCCGCTTTCTTTCATAAATCGCACGGCCGTGTGCAGCGCTTCGTCGGGGCCCGACTCGTAGGAGCCAAACGGGAGGTCGGCGACGACGAGGGAGCGTGTCGCGGCGCGCACGACCCCCCGGGCTAACGGGATGAGCTCATCGGTGGTGGTGGGAACGGTCGTGTCGTAGCCGAAAACGACATTGCCCGCTGAATCGCCGACCAGAAGAAAGTCGACTTCGGCCCGATCAAAAAGGCCAGCAGTGAGAAAGTCGTAACTGGTCAGTCCGACAATCTTGGTGCCGGCCTGCTTCGCCTGCGAAAAGTGGCGCACACGCACCCGCTTGGTGACCTCGCTCATTCCCCCAGACTAGCCCGCGGTGCCAGGTCGTCCACAAATGCAGCGATCGAGACTCACTCGCCGCGAACGCGCCGACACGCAGCGACGCGCGTGGACTACAAAGGCGTGCAGTACTCAGGCGTGGACTACTGAGGCCTGACGCTCTGGTTGCGCGCGGTGACCGGGAGGCGACGATCTCTGCCGAAGGCGACGCTGGAAATTCTGGGGCCAATAGCTCCCTGTCGGCGCTTCCACTCGGCTCGGTCCACGAGCCGGACAATGTCGGCCACCGTGTCGGAATCAAAGCCCGCCTCCACAATTTGTGGGTGGTCGCGTCCCTCCACGATCAGAAGCTGGAGAATCCGGTCGAGGGTGTCGTAATCGGGCAAGCTGTCCTGGTCGGTTTGGTCTGGCCGAAGCTCCGCACTGGGCGATTTCTCGATGGAGGAGACCGGAATGGGGGGCGTTTTTCCCTCGGTAAGGGCTCGGGCGTTTCGCCACCTCGCCAGTTCCCACACCATCGTTTTGGGGACGTCTTTAATGGGGGCGTAGCCCCCGACCGAGTCGCCATAGATTGTGGAGTACCCGACGGCGAGTTCAGATTTATTTCCCGTGGTCAACACCAGGTGGCCCTCCTGGTTGGACAGCGACATCAACAGCACACCGCGCACTCGCGCCTGAACGTTTTCCGCGGCGAGCCCACTCAAGCCCAACTGGTCGTCAAACGGGGCAACGAGATCTGCGATGGGTTCCACCCGGTAGCCAATACCGGTCGCATCGGCCAGTTCACGGGCATCATCTCGAGAATGGTCGCTGGAGTGTCGACTGGGCAGAGACACGGCGTGCACGCGCTCCGGGCCGATTGCATCGGCGGCGATTACCGCGCACACGGCAGAGTCAATACCCCCCGAAAGGCCGAGCATCACGCTTGGGAAGCCATTCTTGTTCACGTAGTCACGCGTTCCCGTCACCAGGGCGTTCCAGACCACATCCAGGTCGTCGCGCTCAGCGGCTACTTCAGCGGCCACTTCAGCGACCACGTCAGCGCCTGTGTCCGCATCCGATGGGCCGGTTCGTGGGGGAGCCAGCGGGAGCTCCACCCGCTGTGTGTCTTCGGGCAGTGGGTGGTCACCGGCCTCGGGCAGGTCGAGGGTGACCACCTGGAGGTGTTCGACAAACAGAGGTGAACGGGCGTGCACGGTTCCGCTGTGGTCGACGACCACCGAATCACCATCGAACACTAAATCGTCTTGACCGCCCACAAGGTTGGCGTAGTAGACCGCGAGGTCCATCTCCTTGGCGCGCCTGGTCACCAGCGGCAGGCGAACATCGTCTTTATCTCGCTCAAACGGTGAGGCGTTGGGCACAAAGAGTGCGGCGAGTGGATAGCCGCTGAGGGTCTCCACCGGGCCATCGTCGCGCCACAGGTCTTCACAAATCACCACACCACAATCCACCCCGCCGAGTCGAAGAATGAGGTTTTCCTCACCGGGGAGGAACGTGCGAAATTCGTCGAAGACGGAATAGTTCGGTAGGTGGTGTTTGGCGTAACGCGCGACGACCTGACCGTTGTGGAGCACACTCACACAGTTTTTCGCCTGTTGCGGGTGGGCAGGCGAGTACAGGTCGGTAGGCGGAGGAAACGGACCGTCCGGGTGGCCGACCAAGACCACTAAATCCCCGAGGCCTCGCTGGTGAAGCTGGCTGGCCATATGGTCGACGACTTCGCGGGCTCGCTGGAGAAAATCATCCCTCAGTGCCAAATCCTCGATGGGGTAGCCGCTAATGGCCAACTCACCGGTGAGGAACACTTGAGCTCCGCGCTCCCACGCAGCAGCGGCCATTTCTACCAAGCGCTCGCGGTTGCCCCCCAGATCGCCCACAATCGGGTTAGTTTGGGCGATGGCCACTCGGATGCTCGGCATACCCAGTAGCCTAATAGTCAGGCAGTTTTCCCCGTTTTCGCAGTAGGTGAGGGCCATGGACAAGCAGAGAGAGTTTGTGCTTCGCACAATCGAAGAACGTGGCGTGAAGTTCATTCGGCTGTGGTTTACCGACGTCGTCGGGACGCTCAAAATGGTGGCAGTGGCCCCGGCAGAAATCGAGGGCGCTTTCGCTGAAGGCCTCGGAATCGACGGCTCGTCCATTGAGGGCTACACCCGGGCGTATGAGGCCGACGTGCTCGCTCACCCGGACCCGACCACCTTCCAGATTCTGCCCTGGCGGGGAGAAATCGACCCGACGGCGAGGATGTTCTGCGATATCCACACCCCCGATGGTGAGCCGGCAATGTCGGACCCCCGCTATGTGCTCAAGCGCAGCCTGCAGCGGGCGGCAGACCGGGGCTTCACGTTTTATACCCACCCGGAAATCGAGTTTTACCTGTTGAAATCCGGCGAATACGGTCCGGAGGGGCCGGTACCCGTCGATAAAGCAGGCTACTTCGACAACGTTCCTGGTGGCACCGCCCACGACTTTCGTCGGCGGGCGGTACGCATGCTGGAAGACTTGGGAATTTCGGTCGAATTTTCTCACCACGAGGGCGGTCCAGGTCAAAACGAAATTGACCTGCGCTACGCCGACGCGCTCTCCACGGCGGACAACCTGATGACCTTTCGCACCGTGGTCAAAGAAGTCGCCATCGAACAGGGCGTCTACGCGACGTTCATGCCCAAACCTTTCGCCAACCACCCCGGCTCCGGGATGCACACCCACATGTCGCTCTTTGAAGGCGATACCAACGCGTTTTTTGACCAGTCGCAGACGTATCAACTCTCCACTGTGGGGCGCCAATTCGTGGCCGGTCTGCTCACCCACGCGCCAGAAATTACGGCGATTACCAACCAGTTTGTGAACTCCTATAAGCGCTTGTGGGGTGGCCACGAAGCGCCCAGCTACCTCACCTGGGGACACAACAACCGCTCGGCACTCGTTCGGGTACCGCTGTATAAGCCGGGTAAGGGCCAAGCGGCGCGGATCGAATACCGCGCGATGGATTCGGCGGCAAACCCCTACCTGACCTACGCCGTGCTGTTGGCCGCCGGCCTGAAAGGAATTGAAGAAGGCTACGAGTTGCCGGCTGAAGCCGAAGACACCGTCTGGGAGTTGAGCGCTCAGGAGCGCAAAGCTCTCGGCTATAAACCCCTTCCCACCAGCCTCGACCACGCACTGAATTTGATGGAAAACAGTGAACTGGTCGCCGAAACACTGGGTGAGCAGGTATTTCAGCACGTGTTGAACAACAAGCGCCTGGAGTGGGAGCAGTACCGTGCTCAGGTCACCCCCTACGAAATCGAAGCCAATTTGGGGCTGCTCTAGTCTCTGGGAGGTAAGGGGTGGCCCGTCGTGGCGCACTGGGCTTAAGCGAACTGGCCCGTCATGGCTTTAGCGAATTAAGCGCGGCTCGAGCACGCCTCGAGGCGCTCGGCCTGTCGGCGGAAGTGTTTTCCCACGCGGGTGACCCCGATGCCGCGCTCGCAGCATGGCAGCAGTTGGCCGAAGCCGCCCCCACGGAGATCCAGGCCATTGGCGCCGATCCCGCGGCGCGCACGAATCTCATCTCGTTGCTGGGTGCCTCGTCCGGTCTCGCCGATTTTTTTCGCCGCCAGCCACAGCAGCTCTCTCGCGTTCTGGACTCACCCTCTGCCCCTGCTTCTCGGGCAGAAATGGTCGCCAGGCTCAACGCCGCTGTGGGTGAGTCGATTGGTGAACAGGCGGCGACGTCGCTGCGCATCGCCTACCGGGTTGAACTCTCCCGATTGGCCCTCTACGACTCCTCCCACGCCAGGCCCATCGACATTGTCGATCAGGTGGCGAGGGCTCTGGCCGATTTGGCCGATGCCGCCCTCGAGGTGGCCTTGGCGTGTGCAAGGCGGGAGTGGCAATTGCCCGAGGAGGTCGCGCCGCTGGCGATTATTGCGATGGGTAAAGCCGGAGCGCGCGAGCTCAATTATTTGAGCGACGTCGACGTGATTTACGTCACCCAGGCCCCGGATTCGGATCGCGTGGACGAGGTCGTTCAGGCAGCGACCACCCTGGCCCAGGCGACCCAGCGCACCATCATGGAGTTTGGCCTGGAGCCTGGTTTGTGGGAGGTGGACGCAAACTTGCGGCCAGAGGGTAGGGACGGCCCGCTGGTGCGCACCCTGGACTCCCATGTGGCCTACTACCAGCGGTGGGCAAAGGATTGGGAGTTTCAGGCGCTGATCAAGGCCCGGCCGATGGCGGGGTCGCTCGAGCTTGGGCGGGAGTACCTCCGCGCGCTGGAGCCCATGGTGTGGCGGGCATCATCGCGCGAAGGTTTTGTCGAGCAGGTCCAGCGGATGCGCGAGCGGGTGACCCACAACATTCCCCACGACGAAGTCGACGTGCAACTCAAGCTCGGTCCGGGTGGTCTGCGCGACGTGGAATTCACGATTCAACTCTTACAGTTGGTTCACGGCGGCATGGATGACGAGGTTCGAGTCCCCGACACTTTGGGCGCCCTGGCGGCGCTGGCGAAAAACGGCTACGTCGGCCGCGAAGAAGCAGCCGAGTTCGATCGCGCCTACCGCTTCCTGCGCACCCTGGAACACCGCCTGCAACTTCGACAGCTCAGACGCACCCACCTGATGCCCCGCGACGATCAAGCCCTTCGCGTACTGGCTCGATCGACTCATCTCGCTGAGGGGGCCGATGCTCTCGTCGAGGCCTGGCGACGAGTCCAGCGTCAAGTGCGCACCTTGCACGAGCGTCTGTTTTACCGGCCCCTGCTCCAGGCAGTGGCCGGCCTCGCCGCCGAAGGCGGTGTCGAACTAACCAGCGCTCAAGCCGCTGACCGCCTTCGGGCGACCGGTTTTGTGGACCCGGAGGGAGCAATGGGTCACATCACCGCGCTGACCCAGGGGGTCTCCAGGCGAGCGGCGATTCAGCGCCACCTGTTGCCCGTGGTGCTGCGTTGGCTCGCCGAGGGAACCGACCCCGATCGGGGGTTACTGGCGTTTCGTCGGCTGAGCGATGACCTTGGCGAGAGCCCCTGGTTTTTGCGCATGTTGCGTGACTCGTCGGGTGCCACGAGCAATCTCACCCGTGTGTTGGGAACGAGTGGTTTTGCCGGAGCCCTGCTCGAGCGGGTTCCGGAGGGGGCGGGCTGGCTCGACGACGGGGATGAACTGCGTCCTCGTCCCGCCGCGCAGTTGGCGGAAGAAATTGACGCCATCGCCAGGCGCTATCGCCAGCAGTCGCAGAGTGCCCAAAATGCCCTCCGTCAGCTGCGCCGGCGCGAATTGCTGCGGTTATCGATGGGGTCCATCATTGGGGCGATTGATACCGGCGAGCTCCAGGTCGCGCTGGGTGATGTCACCGAAAAATACCTGGAGGGCGCGTGGAAAATCGCGGCTCCAGATTTTCCGGGAATCGAGTGTGCCCTGGTGGCCATGGGCCGCTTTGGCGGCAATGAGTTGGGTTTTGCCTCCGATGCCGATGTGCTCTACGTGGTGCGAGATGCCGGGGCCGGCGATCAGACGGTAGCTCGCGGTGAGGCTCTGGTGAGAAAAATCGTGGAGCTCACGTCAGATCCTCTCTTCCCCTTTGAACTCGATGCGGGGCTGCGCCCCGAGGGCAGAAATGGACCGCTCGTGCGGTCGTTGGACGCGTATCGAAATTACTACCAGCGTTGGGCCCTCGGTTGGGAAGCCCAGGCGCTCCTGCGCGCTCGAGACATTGTGGGTGACGCTTCGCTTCGGACTGATTTTATGGAATTGGCCAACACGGTGCGCTATCCGGAAGAGTTCCCCGAGGACGCCGCTCGAGAAATCCGGCGCATTAAAGCCCGGGTGGAGGCGGAGCGGTTGCCCCAGGGGGCCGATTCTCACCGGCACGTGAAGCTGGGGCGGGGCTCACTGAGCGACGTCGAATGGCTCGTGCAGCTCCTGCAGCTCCAACACGGTGGAACCATCACCAGTGTGCGTCGAGCCGACACTCTGGGCGCCCTGTCCGCGCTGGTCGCCGAAGGGGTGTTGCCCGAGGAGGATGGGCAACTGCTGGGCGAATCGTGGCAGTTGTGTTCGAACCTTCGCAACGCGCTGACCCTGTCGGGCAGGCCCTCGGATGTGTTACCCAGTGACCGCCGGGCCCTCGAACAGGCAGCTCGTTTAATGGGCTACCCTCCCCACAGCGCGAGCGCTCTGGAAGAGTTCTACCTGCGCACGACACGACTGGCGAGGACGGTGTTCGAGCACCATTTCTTTCCCGGCGCCTAGGGTGGCCAGCGAGGCCTATCAGCGCCTGGAACACCGCGGTGGGGCGGTGAGCGGCTATCCTGAAACTGTCCCACAACAGCGTTGTAGTGAGAAAACTGAGAGAGTGCGAATTTGTGGCTACGGTAACGATCCCGCCCCGGCTGTATGGCTGGGCACCCCCCTGGACCTGGGCAGTGCTCGCCATGGTGAGTATTCAGACCGGTTCGGCCGTGGCGGTGTCGCTGTTTGCCCTCGTGGGACCCGCGGGAACCGCATGGATGCGCTTGAGCTTTGGGGCGCTGATCCTGATCCTGATGGTGCGCCCCCAATGGTCTGCTGTGCGGGCCCGGCACGTCCCAGGCTTACTGGGCCTCGGGGTCGCTACCGGTGTGATGACCACCGCGTTTCTCACCGCGCTTCAGACATTACCCCTGGGAACCGCGGTCGCCATTGAGTTTCTTGGCCCCCTCACTGTCGCCGCGATTACCGGGCGGACACTCCGCGCGGGCCTGTGGCCCCTGCTAGCGCTTGGGGGAGTGGTGCTGATGACCCAGCCGTGGGCGGGCGGGGTCGAAATCGTGGGAATTGGTTTTGCTCTGTTGGCGGCGATGGGCTGGGGTTCTTACATCTGGTTCAGCCAGAAGGTGGGCGATAGCTTCTCTGGTGTTCAAGGACTCGCCATGTCCCTGCCGGTGGCCGCCCTTGTCGCCAGTGTGTTTGGCGCTCCCCAGGCCTGGGGAAACATTTCCTGGGTGGTCATCATTGCGGCGTTGGGAATTACTCTGCTCACTCCGGTCATCCCGTTTTCGCTCGAGATGCTGGCGTTGAAGCAGATGAATAAGCGCGCGTTTGGCACCCTGATGGCCTCCGGCCCGGCCATTGCGCTCGTCATGGGATTGATTTTTCTCGCCCAGGTGCCAAACGCCCTCGAAATTCTGGGTATTGCCCTCGTGATTGTCGCGGGGGTGGCGACCCAACGCTCCGGTGGGAGAGCGGATTTTGCTCGCCCCGCGAGCCCTCGAATTGCGGTGCGCAGAAAGTCTGGCGGGGGTGAAGAATAGCCAGACCGGGGTTGCCGGGCGACCAGGATTTTGTAGAGTGGGTCGGGCCGGGTAGCGCGGCGTTGCTCGTGGCCACCCTCGCGGTCGCATGGGGCTGGCGGGTCTGCTCAGAGACAGCGGGGCCTGGCCGGTGTAAGCTCCGGTCATGCAGTTGAACAATTTCATGAGGTGAACTGTGCAACAGGACGGTATTGAAGACATTTCTTTGCAGCGCGCGAGCACTGCAGAAGTCGTCGCCGAAACGCTCGTTCGCCTCATCGTGACGAGGGCGTTGAAGGCCGGCGAGCCGCTGCGCGAGACGTCTCTGGCTCGCTCTTTGGGTATTTCGCGAAACTCGCTCAGGGAGGGAATTCGCCTCCTGGAGCAGAGTCGCCTGGTGGAATACCAGATGCACCGCGGCGCGGTGGTCAGTACTCCCAATATCGAAAACCTCAACGATCTCTACGTCACCCGACTACACCTCGAGACCCTGGCCGCTCAGCAAGAAGTCAGTCCGGAGAATTTGGCCGCAATCGACCGCGCGTTTGAAAACCTCGAGCGAAGTGCGACATCCCAAGAGGCCGATCGCATCATTCACGCGGACCTGGCCCTGCACCAGGCGATCGTGGACAATCTGGGAAGCGAGCGCATTAGCGACTTTTACCGGCGGATGGGCAAAGAGTTGGTGTTCTATTTCACGGTGATTTCCTACGCTGACAATGAGTTTTTACACCCCGATGACTTCATTCTCAGCAGGCACCAACAGCTGCGCGACGCCTTTCACGCGGGCGACTCACAGCGCGCCAGCACGCTGGTGCGCGAACACATCATGGAAAACTGGCAGCGCCTGCGCGACTTCTTCACCGCGCAGGAGGGCTAAGCTCCGATCGGTCACTCTGGCCGAAAACCAGGCCTCACTGGGAGTGTGAGGCCTGGAAGTCGGCAAAGGCGCGATCGAGGATTCCCAGGGCCGACTCGATGAGCTCATCGGAGACGGTAATGGCCGGGAGCAGGCGCAACACGTGACCGTCGCTACCTCCCGGGAGGACCAGTAGACCAAGCTCCAACGCCCGTTTGCTAATCGCCTTGAAAGCCTCGGGGTGGGGGCTGCCGTCGGGGTGGACCAGTTCAATACCGTGCAGTGCGCCTCGGCCGCGGACGTCGCCAATGACCGAGTAGCGAGACTGTAGCTCGCGCAATCCGGTCTGGATCATTCGGCCGATTTCTGCCGAGCGGTCCATCATCCCGGGAGCGGTCAACTCGTCGAGAACCGCGAGGGCGGCGGCACAGCCCACGGGGTTTCCACTAAACGTGCCACTGAGGGCACCGGGCTTCATCGAATCCATGATGTCTGCGCGACCGGTGACGGCGGAGACGGGAATTCCGCCGGCAATCGCCTTAGCCGTGACGACCACGTCGGGCACGAAGTCGAAGTGTTCGCTGGCAAAGAGAGTCCCGGTCCGGCCAAGGCCGGTCTGAATTTCATCGGCGATGACGACAATTCCGTTGTCGTTGCACCAACGCTGGATCTCGTTCAGGAATCCGGGCGCCGGCTCGATCACGCCTCCTTCACCCTGAATGGGTTCGATGAGGAAACACGCGAGGTTCTCGGCACCGGAGATTTTCTCCAAGTACGCGATGGCTTTGCGGGCCGCGGTAGGGCCGTCCATGCCGTCGAGGTAGGGGTGCGAGTTCGGGGCGCGATAGATCTCACCCGGCCGGGGACCCGCTCCGGTGGCGAGCGGCACCGCTTTGTAGTTCAGACCGAGGGTGAGGTTGGTGCGCCCGTGGTAGCCGTGATCGAGCACGGCGATACCGTTTCGCCCCGTGTGCGCCCGGGCGATTTTGATCGCGTTTTCTACCGCCTCGGCGCCGGTGGAGCTCAGCACCGATTTCTTCACAAAGTCTCCGGGTGCAATGCGATTGAGTTGCTGGGCGACTTTGACGTAAGAGTCGTAGGGAGTGATGGTGAAAAGGGTGTGGCTAAATTTCCGCATCTGGTCGATTGCGGCCTCCAGCACGGCCGGGTGGCCGTGACCGAGGGTCGTCACTCCGATGCCGCAGCCAAAGTCGATGTATTCCTGCCCGTCGACGTCGGTGAGGATTGAGCCCTCGGCGTGGGAGATGTAAATGGGGGTGTAGGAGCCGACGGCAGCCGAGACTTCCGTCGCTCGTAATTCGTGCAGAGCCTCGGACATGGTGCCGGGAACTTGCGTCATTGTCTTGACTGGATTCATGGTGTCCTCCGTGACGTGAAAGGGTTCGCTAGTGGGTTTCTTTCCGGGCAATGTTGTAAAAACGCATTTCTTGGTACTCCTCGAGACCTTCGCCGCTTCCCTCTCGGCCCATTCCCGATTGTTTGAGTCCCCCAAACGGTGCCGCAGCGTTGGAGGGCACACCCTGGTTGATGCCGACCAGGCCGGTCTCTAGGGCATCGGCAACGTTCAGCGCGCGATCCAGGTTCTCGGTAAAGACATACCCGGCGAGACCAAATGGGGTGTCGTTTGCCGCCTCGAGGACCTCCGATTGGTGTGAGAACCGCCGGATGGGGGCAATGGGTCCAAAAATCTCGGTGGTGAATACATCGGCGTCTGTGGCGACCCCATCCAACACGGTCGCTTCGAAGAAGTACCCGGGACCCTCCGGTGCACTGCCGCCCGCCCGAACTGTGGCGCCTCCGGCCACTGCGTCGGCGACCAAATCCTGCATGCGTTGGGCGGCTTTGTGGTCGATCATCGGTCCCAATTGGGTCGATTCCTGTTCCCCCGGTCCGAGGGTGATCGAGCTCATCTGCTCGCTGAAGCCTTGAATGAAATCTTCCGCGATGCCCTCCTGGACGTAAAAACGGTTGGCCGCGATGCACGACTGCCCGCCGTTGCGCAGTTTGGCCGCGATGGCGCCGGCGATGGCCCGGTCGAGGTCTGCGTCATCAAAGACGATGAAGGGCGCATTCCCGCCGAGTTCCATTGATGACTTGATGACGTTGTGTGAGGCAACACCCAAGAGAGTCGAGCCGACCTGAGTGGACCCGGTGAATGAGAGCTTTCGCACCCGGGGGTCCCCCAACACCGCCTCACTGAATTCGGACGCGCGGGTCGTGGTGACGACCCGCACCAAGTCTTCGGGCACTCCGGCCTGGACCATCAACTCGACAGTTAACAGCGTGGTGAGTGGAGTGAGGTTCGCGGGTTTCACGATGGCGGGGGAGCCCGAGGCGATTGCAGGGGCAATTTTTCGCGTGATCATCGCCATCGGGAAGTTCCACGGCGAAATCAGGACGGCCAAGCCGACTGGGCTGCGTTTAATGAGGATGGTCGATCCACCGTGGGGGTTTTCCCGGTAGCCGCCTCCGGGGCGGACCAGTTCTTCGGCGTACCAGCGGACATAGTCCGCTGCGTATTGCACTTCGCCTGCCGCTTCTTTGAGGGTCTTTCCCATTTCACTGGTGATGAGTCCTGCAAGGCGGTCGCGGTTTTCGATGAGCACCGCATACACGTTGTGCATGATGTCGGCGCGGTGTCGAGGGGTGGTTGACGCCCACGCGGCACCCGCCGCCGTCGCGATGGGGATTTGCTGGAGCGCGTAGTGCGAGTCGTGGTCGGGGACCGAGGCAATGTGCTCCTCGGTTGCGGGATTGAGCACGGAAAATTGGTTGCCCGATGGTTCCGCGAGCCCCACGGCTGCGTCTGTCGGGGAGAGAGACTCGCGCATGGCACAGACCTTTCGTGAGTACTGATTTGGTGGTGGGAAAACCGCTGCCCACATTGTATCGTTATCCTACAATTTGGCAAGAAGCCGGCGTGCCTCACCTATTTCGCCCGCGAGATCGACCGAATCCAACAGAAACTCACCGCACTGGCGAAAACACCGACCCTCGAGCTCGAGGCCGCCACACTAAAACCTTTACCCGACACCCACCAACGAGTGACACTCGCCAAAGCCAGCTAACCTCACCATGCGGGCTTTTTTAATTGAGGCACCCCGACCGGCGAAGCAAGGTCGGAGCATCCTCGTATCCTGAAGCCACCGTGGCCAAGCCCTCGGCAACTTCGCCTACACCGAGTGCGGCTGGTCGACCTTGAAGCGGGCGGGCCGCTGCGGCGAGTGTCAGCAGTGGGGCACGGTGATCGAGAAGGATGCGCCGACGCGGCACACCGCGCCGGTCAGGGTCGCCGAGGGCCGGGCCGCACGCCCGAGCACGTCGATCGAGCCGCGGGGCGAGAGCCACACGCTCACGGGCATCGCCGAGTTCGATGGTGTTCTCGGCGGCGGCTTCGTGCCGGGCGTCGCCAACGGCGTCGACCCGTCGCGCACGGCCATGCTGCTCGCCGT